>JAOUDU010000388.1 GCA_029859085.1 Gammaproteobacteria bacterium
CCTGAAAAAGGAAAGGCTGCCGCGTAATGAAATTGCGCATCGCGTGGAGGAAATGCTGAAGCTGGTACAGCTTCCGGAGCTGGCCAGGCGCAAGCCGGACCAGCTCAGCGGCGGCCAGCGGCAGCGGGTGGCCCTGGCCCGGGCACTGATAAAGCGTCCCAAGGTCCTGCTGCTTGACGAGCCGCTGGCGGCACTGGACAAGAAACTGCGGGAACAGACCCAGTTCGAGCTGATGAACCTGCAGGACCAGCTGGGCATCACCTTCATCGTGGTCACCCACGACCAGGAGGAAGCCATGACCCTGGCCACCCGGATCGCAGTCATGGACGCGGGAAAATTCGTCCAGATAGGCACTCCCAGCGAGGTCTACGAATATCCGCAGAACCACTTCATCGCGAATTTCTTCGGCCAGATCAATGTGTTTGACGCGACCGTGGTGGCGAGCGACGGGGAGTACGTGAGCGTGCAACTGGATGGCGGCGACACCACCATCCGCACCCGTCACGAGGCGGTGCTGGCGCCGGGCAGTCGCTGCATGATCGGGGTGAGGCCGGAGAAACTGCTGATAAGCTCGGTGGAACCCGCGCAGGATGGCGTCACCGTTACCCGGGGTGTGGTGCAGGACCTCGCCTACTACGGCAACCGCTCCCTCTACCGTGTGCGCTCGCAGAGCGGCCGGGTGATCCAGGTCAGCGCGCAGAACTACCAGCGCTCCGCCCAGTTGCTGCTGGAATGGGATGACGAGGTGTTCCTGAGCTGGAACTCAGACTGCAGCGTGGTGCTCACCCAATGACGATGCTCGCCAACGCGGGCAAGCGCGACAGGCTGTGGCGCGGCGTGGTCATCGCCGCGCCCTATTTCTGGCTGCTGCTGTTCTTCCTGGTGCCCTTTGCCATCGTGCTCAAAATCAGCTTCGCCGACCCGCTGGTCGCGCAACCGCCGTTCTCCGACTTCTTCGACTGGTCCGGCGCTGCCGGCCACAGGGTTCTCGCCAATTTCGACAACTACCGATTCCTGCTGGAGGACCAGCTCTACCTGGTGAGCTACCTGAAGTCCATCAAGATCGCGCTGGCGTCCACGGGACTCTGCCTGCTGCTGGGGTTTCCGATGGCCTACGCCATCGCACTCACCCCCTATCCCTGGCGCAACCTGCTGTTACTGCTGGTTATTCTGCCCTTCTGGACCTCGTTTCTGTTGCGGGTCTACGCCTGGATGGTGATGTTGGGCAAGGAGGGCCTGATCAACCATCTCCTCATCTCCGTCGGCTTGATCGATAAGCCCCTGCAGATGCTGTATACCGACGGGGCAGTCTACCTGGGCATCGTCTACAGCTACCTGCCGTTCATGATACTGCCGCTGTACGCGACCCTCGAAAAACTCGACCTGGACCTGCACGAGGCCGCCGCCGACCTCGGTGCCCGCCCGCGCGAAGTGTTTCGCGATGTCACCCTGCCGCTGGCCATGCCCGGCATCATCGCCGGCTGCCTGCTGGTGTTCATCCCCGCCCTCGGGGAATACGTGATTCCCGCGCTGCTGGGCGGCCTGGATTCGCTGATGATCGGCCGCACCCTGTACGATGAATTCTTCGTCAACCGCGACTGGCCGCTGGCCTCGGCGGTGGCAGTGGTCCTGCTGCTGATCCTGATCCTGCCGATCATGTTGTTCCAGCGACTGCAACAGGAGACCGAGGTATGAGGCGCACGTCGACCTTCCTGTACTCGGTGCTCTGTTTCGGCTATGCGTTCCTGTACATACCCATCCTGGTGCTGATGGCCTACTCCTTCAACAGCGCCCGCCTGGCCACCGTGTGGGGCGGCTTCTCGACCCGCTGGTACAGCGCCCTGCTGGATAATTCGCAGATTCTCGACGCCGCACTGCTGAGCCTGGAGATCGCCCTGGTCAGCGCCACCGCGGCGACCGTGCTGGGCACCCTGGCCGCGCTGGGCCTGAACCGGATGGGACAGTACCGGGGGCGCACGCTGTTCACCGGCATGATCGCGGCCCCGCTGGTCATGCCCGAGGTCATCACCGGCCTGTCGCTGTTGCTGCTGTTCGTGAGCCTGCAGGAACTGATCGGCTGGCCCTCCTCCCGCGGGGCCAACACCATCACCATGGCCCATATCACTTTTTCAATGGCCTATGTCGCGGTGATCGTGCAGTCGCGCCTGGCCTCGATGGACGAATCCCTGGAGGAGGCGGCGATGGATCTCGGGGGCCGGCCCTTCGCGGTCAACATGGACATCACCCTGCCCCTGATCATGCCGGCCATGGCGGCGGGCTGGCTGCTGGCCTTTACCCTGTCACTCGACGACCTGGTCATCTCCAGCTTCGCCGCCGGCGCCGGCGCCAGCACCCTGCCGATGCTGATTTTTTCCAAGGTGAAGCTGGGCGTCACCCCGGAGATGAACGCGCTGGCGACGATCATTATCGGCATCGTCACGCTCGGCGTGATCATCGCCGGGTGGATGATGTTGCGGCAGCAGCGGTTGTTGGCGCGGGGACAGGTAAAAGCCTGATGTCATTGGGCATTCGGGCGCAGGGTCAGGTATAGACTGTCTGGACACGCCGCAAGTACATCCATGTAGGCTCGCTTCGGCCATCCATGGCCTCAGACGGTCCAGCCATTCTATACCTGACCCTACACCCTGGCACCGCCACACTAGCGCCACGCTTAAGCTGGTGCCCTGACATGATCTAGTCTCACTTTGAAGGGAGTATCGATTACTCGTTTGTAAGAACAGTTCGGAGGCCGTAAATCGGGTACTGCTTGTCGGGACCGTCTGAGGCCATGGATGGCCGAAGCCGAGCCCCGCATGGATGCGGGTTTTGGCGTGTCCCGGCAAGCAGTACCCGGTTTGCGGCCGGCATTGGCGCAAGAACTATTGCCACACTACCCCCAATCAATTCCATCAGTGTGGAGCTTCACGACATTTCCCACTACCATGACAACTCAACAAAACGGTCACTTCCCACGAGGCACCATGCAACAGGCGCGAGCTCCACGCAGTGTATTCGACGAGATTCTCGGACTGCTGCAGAACCGCAAAGCGGACGAGGCAATCGCGCGCGCCCGGCAGGAGCTGAGTCGGTATCCCGACGACGTGAACATCCTCGGCCTGCTCGGCGCCGCGCTGGGCGACCAGGAGCGATTCCGCGAGGCCGAGGAAATACTGCTGCGGGTCATCGACCTCACCCCCACCTTCGCCAAACCCTACGAGGACCTCGGCACACTGTTGCTGCAACAGGGCCTGGCGGACAAGGCGATACCGCTGCTGGAAAAGGCGACCCGGCTGGACCCGAAACAGGAGAGTTCCCACTTCCAGCTGGGCAAGGCGCTGGCGCAGGTGGGGCGTGGCGCTGAGGCCGACGCGGCTTTCGAGCGCAGCTTCGAACTGTCGCCCACCCGGGGCATGATGGCGCGCGCCGCTGAGCACCATGCCGCCGGGCGGCTGGAGGAAGCCGAGCGCCTGTGCCGACAGGTGTTGCAGCAAGAACCCCGGCACGTGGATGCGCTGCGCATGCTGGGGCTGGTCGCGGCCGCGGCGGGAGACCTGGACGAGGCCGAAAACCTGCTGCGCCAGGCACTGGCGGGGGCGCCCGACCATGTACCGGCGATGTTCGAGCTGGGGCGGGTGCTGAAAGAGCTGGAACGCCCCGACGAGGCAATCGAGGTGTACAAGACCCTGATCGCGCTGCAGCCTGATAATGCCCGGGCGCACTACCGCCTCGCGGGAGTGCTGGCGCCGGCGGCGATGACCGAGCAATCGGCGGCCGCCTACCGGCGCTGCCTGGAACTGGATCCGGAACACGCCGGCGCCTGGCTTGGCCTGGGCCATATGCTGAAAACCCTTGGCAAACAGCAGGAGGGCATCGACGCCTACCGGCGCTGCCTCGAG
>JAOUDU010000389.1 GCA_029859085.1 Gammaproteobacteria bacterium
CTGGCGGACGAGGCCCTGCGCGCGGTTGTGCTGATGCTGTGCCCGATCGTCCCCCATATCAGCCACCACCTGTGGCAGGTACTGGGTGGCGCAGGCGATGTGGTGAACGCCCCCTGGCCGACGGTGGACGAGTCCGCGCTGGAACGCGACAGCATGGATATGGTGGTACAGGTGAACGGCAAGGTAAGGGCGCGGATGAGCGTGGCGGCGGACGCCGACAGGCAAGCTGTGGAGGCGCTGGCGGTGCAGCAACCCAACGTGGCGCGCTTCCTCGAGGGCGTCACCGTGCGCAAGGTCATTGTGGTGCCGGGCAAATTAGTTAATATTGTGGCCAACTGATGCCCATCCGGAAACCTGCCATGTCCCGGCACCTTGCCCGTTTTACCTTCATCCTGGGTGTTGCCTGCCTGCTCACCGCCTGCGGTTTCCAGTTGCGCGGCACCGGGGGCGAGGCCCTGCCCGACAGCTGGAAGAAGATGTACCTGGTTACGAACGATCCCAACGGGGAGTTCACCCGTGCGGTACGGACGGTCTTTACCACCAATGATATCCAGTGGACAAGCAGGGCCGAGGCCAACTACCTGCTGGTATTGGGCCCCGAGAAGTTCAGCCAGGCCAACCTGTCCCTCAACAAGGAAGCCCGGGTTTCCCAGCTTGAGCTCAGCATGCGGTCCACCTTTTCGGTGCTGGACGCCAGTGGCAAGGAGGTCATGCCGGATACCACCGCCTCGGTCGTCAGGCAGATGGAGAACGATCCGCGCAATGCCATGGGCAAGGGCGAGGAGATCCGCGTGCACAAGTCTGAAATGCTCAGCGAGCTGGCCCAGCAGATCATCCGGCGCATCGGTTTCTTCGCCACCAGCGAGCACTGATGCGCATCTCTCCCGAGCAGCTCCCGGCTCAACTGAAACGACAGCTTCTGCAGGTGTACCTCGTCACCGGGGATGAACCCCTGCAGGTACAGGAATGTTGTGACGCGATCCGCCGCCAGGCGCGGGAACAGGGCTGTGCCGACCGGGAAGTCATCGACGCCGGCGGCGCGCACTTCGACTGGCAGGAAATCCTTTACAGCGCGAGCAGCATGTCCCTGTTCGCCGAGCGCAAGCTGGTTGAACTGCGACTGCCCAGCGGCAAGCCCGGCGCGGACGGCAGCAAGGCGCTGTGCGAATACCTGGATATCGCCGGCAGCGAGGACGTGCTGCTGATGGTGGCCGGCAAGATCGACAAGCAATCCACCAACAGCAAGTGGTTCAAGGCGCTGGACCGGGCCGGCGCGGTGATCCAGGTCTGGCCGGTGGATGCCCGCAACCTGCCCGGCTGGTTGCGCCAGCGGGTGTCCGCCGCGGGCATGAGTATCGACGACGACGCCCTGCAGCTCCTGTGCGACCGGGTGGAGGGCAACCTGCTGGCAGCCGTGCAGGAACTGGAAAAGCTTAAATTGCTGGTCACCGATGCGCGCATCAGCGCCCGGACCGTCCTGGAATCCGTGTCCGACAACGCCCGTTACAGCGTGTTCGAGCTTGCCGACAAGGCCCTCAAGGGCGATGCCGCCGGCAGCCTCCACATACTGCACGGCCTGCGCGCCGAGGGCACCGAGCCCACCGTGGTGCTGTGGGCCCTGACCCGGGAGATCCGCACCTTGTACGAGGTACAGCAGGAGTGCCCCACTGGCCAGGGGATACAGCGGGCGCTGGATGCCCGGCGGGTGTGGAAGAACCGGATCTCCCTGATGCAGGCGGCGCTGGCGCGCCACAACCCGGCGTCAATGGCGGTGCTGCTGGAGCAAGGCGTCAAAGTGGACGGCAGCATCAAGGGCTTCGCCGGCGGCCGGCCCTGGGACAACCTCGAGGACCTGGTGATCTCGCTCTGCCGGGGCTGAGAAGTCGTTGCCTGCTGCTGGCCCCCACTTTTCGGGGGCTTTTTTTTGCCTGTCCGCGGCTTGCATTCTGGCCATTCCAATACTACTGTATATACATACAGTTATTTGGTGGGGAACCCTCCCCCGAGGCAAGGCCATGAACGATGTACTCGAGCAGATCATCAACCGCAACGACACCTGGCGCGGGCGCCAGCGCCGTTTTCACCACCACGAGCCCTCCGCCAACAGCGACAGCCACAGCTGTACCGGCCTGGCCACCGGCTACAGCAACCTGGATAAGCAGCTGGACCAGGGCGGCTGGCCCCTGGACAGCACGGTAGAGCTGCTCAGCGACAGCAACGGGCTGGGGGCCATGGGCCTGTTCCTGCCCGCGATGGAGCGGCTCAGCGAGCAGCAGCGCTGGCAGGTGTTTATCGCCCCGCCCTATATACCCTATGCCCCCCTGCTGGCGGCCCGGGGCATCGACACCCGGCAGGTACTGCTGGTGCACCCGAAGAACCGCCAGGACCTGCTGTGGAGCACCGAGCAGGCCCTGCGCAGCAGTACCTGCAGCGCCGTGTTCAGCTGGCTGGGAACCCACAACTACAGCTACAGCGAGCTGCGCAAGCTGCAGCTGGCCGCGAGCGGCGGCGACAGCCTGGCGGTCCTGTTCCGCCCCAACGCTGCGGCGGAGAACCACGCCCCCGCCAGCCTGCGCCTGCAGATGCGGGAATACCGCCGGGTGCACATCCTCAAGCAGCGCGGCGGCAACCAGCATATCGACGTGGACCTGCCCCCGGCCCAGGACGTGCCCGGGCAGCCGCAGCTGTGGGAGTTGCCGGTGTGGCCGGCTGCCGGCAGCCGGTGCGAGGCGGTCGTGGAGGCCTGCTCCCCGGTGGCCTGACGGGCGGATAATTTACAGGGTGAGGGCTGTCACCTCTTGCCGCTATAATTGCGGCTCGAAACCAGCCACAAGGATGCGACGATCATGCAGGACTTACCCCACCATTATCATGTCAACGCCAGTGCCGAGGCCGAGGGCCACATCACCCTGAAGGCGGAGAACCTGCCTCAGATTGTCACCGCCCCGCCGGCCGAATTCGGCGGCCCCGGCGACCAGTGGTCCCCCGAGACACTCCTTGTCGGCGCCGTTGCCGACTGCTTCATCCTGACCTTCAGGGCCGTCGCCAGGGCCTCCAGGCTCGAATGGACCAGCCTGGAATGTTCGGCCGAGGGCGTGCTGGAGCGGGTCGAGCGGGTCACCCGGTTCACTGCATTCACAGTCAGGGCCAGCCTGAAAGTTCCCGCCGGCACCGACGCCGACAAGGCCCGGAAGCTGCTGGAAAAATCCGAGGAGGTCTGCCTGGTGACCCGCTCCCTGCTGGCCGAGAGCCACCTGGAAGCGGAAGTAATCGTTGCTGAATGACCCGGGATACCTGACGGGAAACTGACCCCAATGGATGAGTGGCTCACCGAATACGGTGTCACCCTGGGCGTGGGCGCCCTCATCCTGTTCATGGTTTTTATCGTCTGGGATCTCGCCAGGCGCAGCAACGCCGGCAAGTTCGGCACAATGATTCTCTATATCGGGCTGGCCATGGGTATCTTCGGCTTCCTGGTCAAGATCGTGATCACCTACATCCTCGAGAATACCGGGGTCGGCGACTGAACCAGCTGTTGTTTAGCTGACAGGCCGGAAACCGGCATATCCCGCACCTGCAGATACCGGCATCTCGCGGATACCTTGCTGGACAGCTTTACCCCGATCAATGATACTGTATATATGTACAGTATCAAATTCATAATGGGCGTATTTTCCCCCCCGTATACAGCCCCTCGATATACAGCCCCTCCCCGTGCGGCTCACCGCCCCGGGTACAGCCGGTGAGCCTGTGGCTGTGCCTGCGGTTCAGCCAGCTGCCCCTGCAGTGCCTGAACCGCTCCGAGGAGCAGCCGGTGGTGGTACTGGCCGGGCAGCGGGTGGTGCGTGCCAATGACTGTGCCGCCGCCCTCGGCATCCGG
>JAOUDU010000390.1 GCA_029859085.1 Gammaproteobacteria bacterium
GCCGCGTTCAACCAGCCACTGCAGGTCGATCAGGTCAGGGCTCCCGGCGTGCACCGAGTAGGACTGGTAGGGGCAACCGTCGGGGTGGGTGGGCCCCAGCGGCAGCACCTGCCAGATCTGCAGGCCCGCGCTCGCCATAAGGTCTATGAACCGCCTGGCGTCGGTGCCGAAATCGCCGCAGTAACCGCGGCCCGGCAGGCTGGTGGGGTGCAGCAGCACGCCGCAGCGGCGCTGTTGCGAGCCTGAGGCGTTCGCGTTCACGAGCTGCTTTCGCTGTGCTGGCGCATCACGCCGCCCCGGCTCGGCTGGCCGCCGCCGCGGGAGATCACTTCCGCGAGGTAGGGCGGCGCCTCCACATGCAACATCTGGTAGAGGTTGGCCAGGTGCATGCGGAACAGCTGGTCAAACTGGTTCACCGTGGCGGAGGGATTGTAATCGCCGAACCACCAGAACCAGTCGGAACCCTCGCAGATGGCGAGCTGCAGTTCCGCGGCCCGGACCTCGTCGGCGCTCAGCCTGCCCGCCGCAATCTGCTCATCGAAGGTGTGCTTGGCTTCCACCAGTATTTCCCAGCCCCGGTTCTTGTCCGGGTCGCCGATCCAGGTGGAGAAGGTGCCGTACACCCAGCTGCCCGCTTTCAGGTGCGATTCATGGGCGGGGTTGGGTGATTTATCCTTCAGGAACTGTTCGAAAGTGGTCAGCTGCAGGCCGGGATGCTCGGCCAGGTCGCGGTACAGCTGATCGAGGAAGTAGTAACCGTTTTCCGGGTAGTATTCCCAGGCGTTTTCGCCGTCCAGGAAAACCGCGATCAGGCAGTCGTTGCGGTCGGGGCAGACCTTCGCGATATTCTCCATGTGGCCGATGAGGTTGGCCACCGCGTCGTTGGCGTGCCAGTCGGAGTAATTGAAACCGATCAGGTCGGACAGCCCGTCATCGCGGAAAATACAGTCGACGGCGACATCGCCGAAGCGGTAGACGCGGTGGCTGCAGGCCCTGGAGGTGGTGTCGTGGCTGTTGTTCAGCACATTGCCGCCACTGGCCACCCAGCGAAAGCCGTACTCGCCGAACAGCGCCAGTGCTTCCTGGCTGACGCCCCCTTCCGAAGGCCACAGGCCAGCGGGTTTGCGACCAAAGACCCGCTCGAACGTCGCCAGGCCCTGCTGCAGGTGCCAGCGTACCCGCGCTTCACCCCCGGGGTATTGGGTAACCACTGGCAGGTGCACTCCCGGCATGGCCTCCCTGGCGGATTCCATGTCCAGCAGCAGCGGCACGATGGGATGCGCGTAGGGGCTCATGCTCAGCTCGACCTGGCCGCGCTCCGCCAGCGCGCGGTAGCGGGGTACGATCGACTGCAGCTGCTCCAGCACGATCTGCAGCAGCTCGCGGCGATCGTGCAGGCTGAAATTGTGGGCCTTGTCCCGCAGTCGCTGAATCCGCGCGTCGTTGCGCTGCAGTGATTCGGCCATCCAGCTGATGTGGTACCACACCAGCAGGTCCGCCAGGAACTGGTTGGAGGCGTAGACCAGCGTCGCCGGATGGGCCTCGTACCACTCGGCCATGGTGGCGAGCCGCTGGAATGGCTCGAAACGGGCGATCATCCGCTCCCGGTTGGCGCGCAGGCAGTCCTGCATCAGCCGCAGGCGGGCCTGGTCATTACCCGGGAGGGCGGGTTCGGCCAACTCGGCCAGCAGCGGGTCCTTGATCACCCCGTGGCCCTCGAGGTAGGACCTGACCTGGCTGGCGTAGTCCTCGATCTGCTCCAGCAGGATCGGCGCGAAATTCACCACCGCGCGGGCTTCCGGCACGGCCTCCAGGTGGGCCGCCATGTCGACGTAATCCTTGGTCGCGTGCAGGTAGGTCCATGGCAGGTGCACCCTGCCGGAGCGCAGGTCGCGGTATTCGGGCTGGTGCATATGCCAGCCCAGCACCACGCTCATCGGTTGTTCAGCGGGCATAGTGCAGCCTCTGGCCGAGCATTTCCGGTGTGACCAGCACAACCCCGCCCTTCGAGACATGGAACCTGGCGGCGTCAGCTTCGGCATCGACGCCTATCCGGGTGTCGGGGGGAATGACGCAGCCCTTGTCGATGACGGCCTTCTTGATCACGCAGCGCCTGCCGATATCGACGTCGGGGAAGATCACGGCGTCCTCGATGTGGGAGTAGGAGTGGACATGGACATTGCTGAACAGCAGCGAGCGGCGGACATAGGAGCCCGAGACGATGCAGCCGCCGGCGACCATGGAGTCCACTGCCCGGCCGCGCCGGCCCTCGTCATCGAACACGAATTTGGCGGGAGGCACCTGGTCCTGGTAGGTCCAGATCGGCCATTCCCGGTCATACAGGTTGAGTTCAGGGCTGACCCCGATGAGCTCCATATTGGCTTGCCAGTAGGCGTCGATGGTGCCCACGTCCCGCCAGTAAGCGTGGTTATTACTGCCTGCCTGGCGAAACGGGAACGCTGTCACCCGCAAGCGGTTGATGGCGTCAGGGATGATGTCGCCGCCGAAGTCGTGCTTGGAACCGACCTCGTCAGAGTCGCGCAATAATTCCTCTATCAGTACCTCGGTGCGGAAGATGTAGATGCCCATGGAGGCCAGAGCCACATCGTCGCGCCCGGGCATCGGGGTCGGGTGCTCCGGTTTTTCGGCAAATTCCACGATCCGGTTGTTTTCATCCACCGCCATGACCCCGAAAGCCCTGGCTTCCGCGAGCGGCACCTCGATGCAGCCCACGGTGATGTCGGCCTCCGATTCCACGTGGGCGACCAGCATCGTACCGTAATCCATCTTGTAGATATGGTCGCCGGCCAGGATCAGGACGAATTCGGGCCTGTGGGTGCGGATAATATCGATGTTCTGGTAAATGGCATCCGCCGTACCCTCGTACCAGGATGTCTCCAGGCGCTGCTGGGCCGGCAGCAGTTCGACGAATTCGCCGAGTTCGCCGCGCATGAAGCCCCAGCCGCGCTGCACATGCTGGATCAGGCTGTGGGCCTTGTACTGGGTGAGAATGCCGACCTTGCGAATTCCCGAATTGACGCAATTGGAAAGGGGAAAGTCGATAATCCGGAACTTGCCCCCGAAAGGCACAGCCGGCTTGGCCCGCCACAGGGTGAGCTGCCGCAACCTCGAACCGCGGCCCCCGGCGAGCACCAGCGCGAGGGTGTCCTTGGTAAGGCGGCTGACGTATCTTGCCGAATCTTTGTCGATCATCTGGGTTTCATTGATCTGTAAACTGGTGAGCCTAAGGCTATTGCATTAACATCGTATGACATTGTGGACAATTAAGACCCAAATGTCCCCTATCCCGGCTTGATATAAATCAGTGGATAATTAATGAGAACGGTTTCAGCCAGAGAACCTGCCAGCGAAGCGTTGCGCCGCCTGCTGGCGGGCCGACACCACGACCCGTTTGAACTTCTGGGGTGCCACCGCCGGGGTGGTCAGTGGCTGGTTCGCGCCCTTTTGCCCGGCGCTGCCGAGGCTGAGGTGGTGCAGGGCGACAGCGCGGTACCGATGCAGCGGGAACCGGGCACCGACCTGTTCAGCTGCGCGCTGGCGGGCCCGGCCGCGCCGGCCTACCAGTTGCGCTGGCGCGAGAGCCAGGCACAGTGGCAGCAGGGGGAGGACCCCTACCGGTTCGGCCCCACCGTCGGCGATCTCGACCTGCACCTGTTCAGCGAGGGCAGGCATCACCATATTTACCGGGTGCTGGGCGCGCACTGCTGTGAGCACGAGGGCGTGCGCGGGGTGCGCTTCGCCACCTGGGCGCCCAACGCCGAGCGGATCAGCGTGGTGGGCGATTTCAACCGCTGGCACGGCCTGCGCCACGCGATGCGGGCCCGGGGCCTGAGCGGCGTCTGGGAACTGTTCAT
>JAOUDU010000391.1 GCA_029859085.1 Gammaproteobacteria bacterium
CGATGATCCGCACCGGGGCGCCGGCATTTCGCCGCATCCTGGTCCCGGTGGGCACCGGCACGACCCTGGCCGGCCTGGCAGCGGGCCTGGACCCTGATTGCGAGGTCATTGGCGTGTCCGCGCTGAGGGGGGCTGCCGACCTCGAACAGCGGGTGGGGCATGCGCTGGCGTCGATCACTGCGGACGCGACCGCGCACTGGCGGATCCTGCACCGCGATCACTGCGGCGGTTTCGCCCGGGTCAGCCCCGGGCTGCGCGAGTTCATGCAGGCCTTCGAAGCGGTGCAGGGCGTCGCGCTGGAGCCGGTGTATACCGGCAAGATGCTGTACGCGATCCACCAGCGCCTGCGCTCCGGTGAGTGGAGCCCCGACGCTCCCCTGCTGGCCATTCACACCGGCGGCCTGCAGGGCCGCCGCGGCTACGGTTGGCTCGACGGCTGATATCGCCACGATCTTTGATTTGGTTCCCGGGTTTTTACTGCAGAAATCCATGGCAGGTGTTCTGTTTCATTGTCGGCAGGGGTCCGGGTATGTCCTGGCTCCATGGCCGCGCCCCTCCGGGGTGCCCTCAGTCGGTCGCAAGCCTTGAAGCGCTTCGCTGTCTTGCTCCACTCCTTCGGCGCTGGCCTTTGACATTCCGCCAGAACACACCCGGACCCCTGCCTTGCATCGAGCCTGTAATTGGAACAGGGAAGGTATTTCTGATTTATCTTGATGGCGCCAAAAAGCCCGAGAAGTAATTGCGGTTCAAATTAACCTTGTAGCTGCAACTGCCAGCGGTGGGGGGCGGGGGTTGCCTCGCGGAACGTAAAAGGCGCACGCCGAAGGAGCGGAGGGAGACAGCGAAGCGCTGTCAGGCTCCCGACCGACTGAGGGAAGCCCGGAGGGCCGCAGCCGTGGAGCGAGGTAACCCCCGCCCGCCGCCGCGAATGGAACCGCGCATTTCCCTACCGCAAGTGTGACTGCCTATTGCCTTTCAATCCGCGCTGAAACTCACATCTTCGCGATCACGCTGTCCGGCAGCCACTTCAGCACCTGGGCGACCAGGGTCCAGGGCCAGGGGGGTACGTAGCGGAAGCTGACCTTGCGCTCGATCAGGTCCACCATGATGCGGGTGCCTTTTTCCGCGGTGACCACGAACGGCCGGTTGGGGATGGCGCGGTTGAGTTCCGTGTCGATGTAGCCCGGGGCCAGGTCGGTCACCACGATCGAGTGGCGCCGGGTCTCCAGTCGCAGCGCCTCCAGGTAGCGGCTGAAGCCCGCCTTGGTGGCGCAGTACACCCCGTTGTTGCGCATCCCGCGGACACCGGCGATCGAGCTGATCCCCACGACCTGGCCATGTCCCTGCCGGCGGAACAGTTCTACCGCCGCCTCCGCGGTGGCGATGGCCCCGGTCAGGTTGACGTCGATGGTCTGCCGGACCAGGTCGAGGTGACCCTTGCCCACCGGTGTCACAAAGGCCACTCCCGCGTTGACGACAATGATATCGAGTCCCCCCAGGCGCTCGGCACAGCGCTCGATGACCGGGGCGATGGAGCCGTAGTCGGTCACATCCAGGGTTTCGACCACGATCCCGGGGGACTTCCCGGCGAGTTCCGCAGCGAGGCGGTCCAGGTCGGCCTGCTTGCGGCCGGTCAGGGCCAGCCGGTAGCCCCGGCTGGCGAACTGGCGGGCCAGGTTCTCGCCCAGGCCGCGGGTGGCGCCGGTGATCAGCACCGATTTAGCTGTGGTCATGCATCCTCCAGGGTAATAGTGGTCTTGTCGCGGCGCGCGGGCCAGTCATCGGCGGTGACGAAGAAACGCGAGGTTTCCGCGCCCGCGGTGTCCACGGCTGCAATCAGCTGCGCCCGACCGCCGCTTGCGAGCGCTGATTGTAGTCTGTGTGCGAGCCCGGCACGATCGATAAATTCTTCATCCTTGCCCGCCTGCACGGGCGTCAGCCAGCGCGCCCTGGGCAGCGGCAGGAAGTGCGCGGCCTGCAGTTCGTCGAGACAGGATTCCAGCGCCCGCAGCGGCAGCCAGCGCGACAGCGGCAGTGCGCAGTTGAAACCGAATGGCGGCGGCAGCGGGTCTTCGCCGGAGCGGAACAGGTAGCCCTTGAACGCCACTTCCCGCGCCAGGTCCTCGATACCCATACCCTGCAACTGCTCCCTGGCCAGCGGGTGATCGGCGAGTCGGGTCTGGCGTTGCAGCAGCTGGTCGATCTTCAGGTCCAGGCGATCATCGGGGTTCGGGCCGAGCCATTCGTTCCAGTGACTCGCCGGTTCGCAGGTGGTGCTGCGGCGATAGCCCAGGAAATACTTGACCGCCAGTTCCAGGTGGAAGTGCCGCTGCCGCTCATGGCACCAGTAGATAATATCGAATTCCCCCAGGGTGCGACCGCGCTCGCGCAGCGGGAGGTTGTGGGCAATCAGCTCAACCGCCGGGTCCGCTTGCAGGAAAAAATGCCACAGCCGCTCGAAGTAGATTCCCAGCCGGTGGTTGTCATCGCGCGCAAGCTGTTCCAGCAGCGGCCGCGGCTCGCTGTCCAGCTGCGCCAGCCAGCGTTGGCGCCCGGGGGTGAGGTCCAGGCCGCAGGCGGCGAGGTTCTGGCCGTCGTAAGCCAGCTGCTCGATGTGCAGCAGGGGCGGCGCGAAACAGGCCCAGGCCAGGTCGCGCACCGCCTGCGTAAGGTAGGGAAATGCCGACATTGCTGCGCTTTCCATGAACTTTCGTGGTTATAATACCAGTCCTTTCGATGGCAGGGCGCCAACGGCATGCAGGCATCGTTTAAAACAATCGGTTTGGTGGGGCGTAGCAAGCAGTCCGGCCTGCGGGAGGTGGTGCACCAGCTGCTGGCCCTGCTGGAGGAGCGCGCCCTGGAGGTGATCCTGGAGGATCGCCTGGGCGAACTGGTGCAGGACAGCAGCCATCGCCTGGCAAGCTGCGACGAGATCGGGCAGTCGGTAGACCTGGTGATTGTGGTGGGTGGTGACGGCAGCCTGCTGAGCGCCGCCCGCACCCTGGCCAAGTACGACACCCCGGTGCTGGGGGTCAATCGCGGCCGCCTGGGTTTCCTGACGGATATCATGCCGGATGAAATTTCCCGGCAGGTCCCGGCGGTGCTGGATGGCCAGTACGAGCGCGAGAACCGCTTCCTGCTCGACGCCCAGGTCCATCGCGGCGGCAAGGTCGTGGGGCACGCGGATGCGCTCAACGACGTGGTGGTAAACTCCGGGACTTCGGCCCAGATGATCGAGTTTGAACTGTATATCAATGACAGTTTTGTCTACCGCCAGCGGGCGGACGGCCTGATCGTTTCCACCCCCACCGGCTCCACCGCCTATTCCCTCTCCGGCGGCGGCCCGATCATGCATCCCACCCTGGACGCGATGGTGCTGGTGCCGATGTTTCCCCACGCCCTGAGCAGCCGCCCGATCGTGGTGGAGGGCAACTCCCGGATCCGCATCGATATCCTGGCGCGCAACCGCATCCACCCGCCGGTAACCTGCGACGGCCAGGTCAATATGACCGCCCGGCCGGGCGACTCGGTACACCTGAGCAAGCAGAGCCATCGCCTGACCCTGTTGCATCCGCTGGGCCACAGCTTTTACGCCAGTTGCAGGGACAAGCTGCGCTGGGGAGACGCGCTGGTAAATTGATGACGGATTTTCACCCCGCCCTCAGCGTCGGCGTTGAGGAAGACCTGTTGCCCCTGAGCGCGCTGCTGCACCAGCGCGGCGTGGTGCACCGTATTTTCGAGGACAAGGGCCGGCAGGTGCTCGCGGTGCAGCGGGCCGCGCAGACCCCCCAGGTGCTTGAGCTCTACCGCGCCTGGCGTGCGGGTGAGCTGCGCATCGAGCTGGCGGGGCAGGGCACACACGCGCCGCTCCAG
>JAOUDU010000392.1 GCA_029859085.1 Gammaproteobacteria bacterium
GCGCTGGACCATGCTGATCATCCGGGACGCCTTTCTGGGCACCCGCCGCTTCGACCAGTTCCAGGCCAACCTGGGCATCACCCGGCACCGTCTGTCGGAGCGCCTGGGCAAGCTGGTGGAGCAGGGTGTGCTGGTCAAGGTGCCCTACCACGATCGGCCGGTGCGCTATGAATACCGTCTCACCCGCAAGGGCCTCGGCCTGTACCCGGTGTTGATGAGCCTGGCGCGCTGGGGCGACGAGTGGATGGACAAGGGCGAGGGCGCGCCGCTGGAGTATGTGCACCAGAAGTGCGGCAAGCGCACCAGGCCCATGCTCACCTGCAGCGAGTGCGGGGAGCAGTTGCGCCCGGAGGAAGTAAAGCCCCGGCTCGGCCCGGCACTGCACAAACTGGTGGCGGAACTGGGGGAGGAGGGGGCGTCGCACCCCGATATCCCGCCGCTGTTGAGGCGTTCGATGTAGCGGCCCGCCTGCGGGAGATACTCTTTAACTCCCTGTGGTTTTGCTGCTCAAGTGGGACAGCGACAGCTGGGCCGCCTATATCGACTTCGAAACCGAGATCACCGACAAACTGACCGGCGCGGTTGCCGGTCGTTACGAGAACTTCGAGGAGTACGGCACCACCCTGGACTGGAAGGGCTCGGCCACCTATCACTACAACGATACGGTGCTGATCGACCTGGAAGCCAGCTACACCTTCGCGGATCATTACACGGTGACTGTCGGTGGCCAGAACATCTTCGATGAGTACCCCGACAAGGAAGGGGACGGCACCCTGCAGTACCTGGGTGATGTCTATGCGGTGACCTCGCCCTTCGGTTTCAACGGGGCGTTCTGGTACGCGCGCCTGTCAGCGAGCTTCTGATCCTGGCTGTAGCCTGAAATAAAAAAAGGCCCGGCTATCGCAGCCGGGCCTTTTTTTTTGGCCAAATAAATTCGGCCCTGCAGTAATCCCCGCGTAGGGTCGAATTTATTCGACCGAGGATACTACACGGCTGCCAGCGCCTGCTCGATATCCGCGATGATGTCGTCGATGTGCTCGATGCCGATCGACAGGCGCACCATGTCCTCGCTGACACCGGCGGAGGCGAGTTCGTCCGGGCCGAGCTGGCGGTGGGTGGTGCTGGCGGGGTGGCAGGCCAGGGACTTGGCATCGCCGATATTGACCAGCCGCAGGATCAGTTGCAGCGCGTCGATAAAGCGGCCGCCGGCCTCGAACCCGCCCTCGATACCGAAACTGAGGATGCCCGCCGCCTTGCCGTTACAGAATTTCTTGCAGTTCTCCCGGTAGGGGCTGTCCTTGAGCCCGGCATAGTTCACCCACCTGACCTGCGGGTGCTGCTGCAGGTACTTCGCCACTTTCCTGGCGTTCTTGCAGTGGCGCTCCATGCGCAGGCTGAGGGTTTCCAGCCCCTGCATGATGAGAAAGGCGCTGTGTGGTGACAGGGCCGCGCCGGTATTGCGCAGGGGCACCACCCGGCAGCGGCCGATATACGCCGCCGCACCCATGGCCTCGGTGTACACCACACCGTGGTAGGAGGGGTCGGGGGTGTTCATGATCGGGAAGCGGTCCGCGTGGGCGGACCAGGCGAAATTGCCCGAGTCGACAATGGCGCCGCCGATGGTGGTGCCGTGGCCGCCGATGTACTTGGTGAGCGAGTGCACCGCGATATCGGCGCCGTGGTCGAACACCCGGCACAGCACCGGGGTGGCCACGGTATTGTCCACGATCAACGGTACGCCCGCGGCGTGGGCGATGTCCGCCCACTTGCGGATATCGACGACATTGCCCGCGGGGTTGCCGATGGATTCGCAGAACAGGGCCTTGGTATTGCCGTCGATCAGCGCGGCAGCGGCGTTGAAGTCGTCTGCCTTGGCGAACCGCACCTCGATTCCCTGGCGCGGAAACGTGTGGGCGAACAGGTTATAGGTACCGCCGTAGAGCTGGGTGGTGCTGACGATATTGCTGCCTACTTCGGCAATGGCTTCGATCGCGTAGCGGATGGCGGCCATACCCGAGCCCACCGCCAGCGCTCCCACGCCGCCTTCCAGTTCCGTCAGGCGCTGTTCCAGCACCGCGTTGGTGGGGTTCATGATGCGGCTGTAGATATTGCCGGGCACCGCCAGGTTGAACAGGTCGGCCCCGTGCTGGGTATTGTCGAAGGTGTAGGACGTGGTCTGGTAAATCGGCGTGGTGGCCGCATGGGTACTGGGGTCGCCCGCGTAGCCCGCGTGCAGTGCAATCGTTTCCGGTTTCATCAGGGACTCTCGTATTCTCTCTCGTTGTAGCCAGGGCCCGGTCGCGGCGCTGGCAGGGAGGGCAGAGCTTAACAAACGTCGCGCTGCTGGCAAGGCCGATCTTGTGACGGGTCGATCTGTGATGATGCCTCAGCGGCGCAGCGTATCGAGCTGTTCACACAGGCTTTTTGCCCCCTGCAGTACCCGGGCAGTGGGGCGCTCGAGTAAATCCGGGTCCGCAAAGAACAGGCCGTTGTCGCGCACTGCCGGCAGCGCGGGGTAGCGTCGCCATTCGTCCAGCCAGCGCGGGCGCGTGGCGCTGCTGCCGCTGGCGATAATGGCTTCGGGGGCCAGCACCAGCACCGACTCGACACTGACCCGCGGCGCGAGGGTGGCCACGTCGGCGAAGATATTGCGCCCGCCGCACAGGCTTATAACCTGGCTGATCAGGTGATCGCCGTTGATGGTTTGCAGCGGGTCGTTCCAGATTTCGTACAGCACCGTCAGCGGCGGCCGCTGCCCGTAGCGCTCGCGCAGTGCCGTCAGCTCGCCTTCGATGCGCAGGGCTTCCGCCTCGCTGGTCTCCCCGGTGCCTGCCAGCAGTCCCAGTGCGCGTATATCCCTGGGGATATCCTCCAGCTGGCGGGGCTCACTCACGAAAATCGGAATTCCCAGCACTTCGAGCTTGCCCAGGGTGGCGGCGCCGTTGCCGGAACCCCAGATCACGATCAGGTCGGGCTGCAACCCGGCGATCGCTTCCAGGCTGTAGGCGTTGAAGCTCCCCACCAGCGGGATATTTCGTGCCTGCGGCGGGTAATCGCTTGAGCTGACCCTTCCCACCAGCGCGGCGCCGGCGCCGGCGCTGAACAGGTTTTCCACGCTGTGGGGTGCCAGGGCGACGATACGGCGGGCCGGGGCGTCGAGGGTCACGGTGCGGCCGTTGAAATCCACCGCGCTGACCGGGTCTGCAAACGCCGCCGCCGGCACCAGCAGCAGCCCCAGCACGAGCGCGCCGGCGCGGCGGATATGGCTCACCGGCCGATCACCAGGGGCTGGTCCCGCCCCGGGTGCTGCTGGATCAGTACGTCGATGGCGAAAATCTCCCGAAACAGCTGCTCGGTGAATATTTCCCGGGGCGGGCCACAGGCGGCGACGCGCCCGTCCTGTAACACGGCGATAGTGTCGGCCAGCCCCGCGACCAGGTTCAGGTCGTGCACGACCAGTACCACGGCGCAGCCGGTTGCCGCCAGTTGCTGCACGGTCCCCAGCACCAGTTGCTGGTGGGCGAGGTCCAGGGCGGTGGTGGGCTCATCCAGCAGCAGCAGCCCGCCAGGCCCGGCATCCCAAACCTGGCAGAGCACCCGCGCCAGCTGCACCCGCTGTTTCTCACCGCCGGACAGGCGGGTATAGAGTCGCCGCTGCAGACCGGTGATATCCGTGGCGGCCATCGCCCGGGCCATGATCCCGTCGTCGATTGCCAACCCGGTGTCGTGGGGCATTCTGCCCAGGGCCACCACTTCCTCGACCGTGTACGGGAAATTCAGCAGTGACAGTTGCGGCAGGTAGGCCAGGCGCCGGGCCAGTTGCCGGCGCGGCCACTGGTCGCGGGATTTGCCTCCCAGTTGCAGGCGGCCG
>JAOUDU010000393.1 GCA_029859085.1 Gammaproteobacteria bacterium
CAGTCAATGACTGTGCGGCCTCCCCCAGGGTTCGAATCGGTCGGGTCAACGTGCGAGATAAGGTGTAGGAAACCAGCCCTACCAGTGCGATAAGCAGGAGCCCGAGGCCGAACATGCGATTGCGCAGCTCGCGGATGTGCTGGAATGCCTCCGCCTCATCAATTTCGCTCATAATGGCCCAGTGCATACCACTGATTTCCAGGGGGCCGAACGCACTCAATACTTCGACACCGCGGTAATTCGGGGAAATCAGGGTGCCAAATTTACCGGCCAGGGCTGCCCGTGTCCCCGCGGTCTCGACCTTCTGCAGACCGATAGAAGTGTTGAGGCTATTGATGCGGGCAATCGTCTTGGCCGGCGTTCCTACCTCTGCCAGCACGGACAGGTACTGATCCCGATCCTCGATCAGAAATCGAGACTGGTTGCGCAGGGTAAAATCCTCGGCGACGATATAAGTCTCACCGGTAGCGCCCAACCCCACATCTGACCAGCTCTGCTTATTGGTCATGATGTCATTAATGCGATTCACCGGCATCTGGAACAGGAGCACTCCGATTTTTTTATCGCCGTCATAAATAGGCGAAGCGATAAAGGAGGCCTCATCATTGTAGGACGGCGCGTAGTGAGCAAAGTCCACAACGGAGACAAAATCACGCTCCCCCGCCTCTCGCGCCTCACGAAAAGCCCGTGCAAAATTGCTGTTTTTGTAGGGACCTGTTAGGAGACTGGTGGCATAGTCCACTTCCTTAAACACGCTGTAAACTATGTGTCCGGTATTTATATCCACCAGGAAAATATCGTAATAACCAAACTTTTCCAGATAGGAGCGGATTGCGGGGTGGAATTTTCGATGCGTCGAGGAATAGCTGGTGTAGTCACTGGCCGCATCCAGCAGGTGTTTTTCACCGGTAGGATTCTCATTACCGCCGATATACAGGTACTGCAACAATTGGGTCGTCTCGCCACTAGGCATGTAACGGGCCAGGTCCGGCGTTGTCTGCAGATTGCGTCCCAGCCGGGGAATGAACTCCTCCTCATAGTAGCGACGCAAGACTGTACCGGCATCGGCGTAGTCTTCCATACGGGGAACCAACTCGCCCTTGATACTGCTGAAGGAATCGCTAAAGGATCGCATCGCGTCGACGATCATCTGGCTCTCGGAGAAAGTCACCACCTGGTGGCGAATAGATTGAAAATAGTCCTCGATCTGTTGCGACTTCATCTCGCGTACAGCGGTCAACTTGTTGAAGGCAGCCTGCTCCAACGCTTTCCGCGCGCTGTAGTTCGAGACCATCAGGCTGATGACAATTACGGCAACTGTGAGCGACACCGCCAATAGCAGGATCTTGGTCCCGATCGTCATTCGGCCCATCATTGGGCTGCGGCCCCTGGGCGCAAGTACCGTGACCAGGCCTCACCCGGAACATCCTGCTCAGATTGCCAGATCACCTGGTACTGGCCATCTGCACGTACCCGGCCAACATAAACCGGTTTGCTAATGTGGTGATTGGGAAACATTTCGGCGAATCCACCGGACAGGTTCGGTACGCGAATACCAATCATCGCCTCACGCACCCGATCAGTATCCACGCTTCCCGCCGCTTCTACTGCCGCAGCCCACATGTTGAATCCAATGAAATGGGCCTCAATGGGGTCGTTGCTCAATCGAGCGCTGTCGTCACCATACCCTCGCCAATTGGCCAGAAAGGCTTTGTTCTGCTCACTGTCAACGCTCATGAAGTAGTTCCAGGCGGCAAGGTGCCCCACCAGGGGCTCGACATCCATCTTGCTCAATTCTTCCTCGCCCAAAGAAAAGGCGAGCACCGGCACGTCTGCGGCTCGAACATCCTGGGCTACCAGTTCATCGTAAAAGGTAATATTAGCGTCACCATTTATTGTGGATACCACGGCGGTTTTCTTACCCCGGGAGGCAAAAACTTTTATTTCCGCCACGATTCTTTGCCAGTCGGTGTGTGCGAAAGGTGTATAGGACAGCATAATATCGTCTTTGACAACGCGTCGGCTGGCCAGATACCCCGTCAAGATGCTGTTGGTGGTACGAGGGTACACGTAATCCGTACCGGCCAGCACCCAGCGCTCGATACCCATCTCGTCAATCAGGAAATCAACCGCCGGAATGGCCTGCTGGTTTGGTGCGGCCCCCAGATAAAAAATATTGGGCGACTGCTCCTGCCCCTCATACTGGGCCGGGTAGAACAGCAGCGTTTTCAGCTGTTCTACCACGGGCAATACTGCCTTGCGTGAAGCCGACGTCCAACAACCGAAAATCACCGCCACCCTTTCCCGCTCAATCAACTGCCGCGCTTTCTCTGCATAGAGTGGCCAGCTCGATGCCGGGTCCAGTATTACCGGCTCCAGTTGCCTGCCGAGCAGGCCACCGCGACCGTTCTGCTGGTCAATCAGCATCAACACGGAATCCTTCAGGGCTCGCTCGCTGATGGCCATGGTCCCGCTCAGAGAATGAAGTATCCCTACCCGGATCGGCTCTTCTGAATACACAGAAGAGGCTCGAAAAACCAGCACTATCGCCACCAGTAAGAAACCGCAATTCTTGGACTGCATCAGAGCTCGGAACTAATACCAAAATTTTGAGCTTTTAATTGTTCTCAGCCCTTCCTTCAATGGCTCAGTATTGCACAAGAGCTACTTTAGGTAACTTGATTTAACTCGGTTCTGCCAAGTTAAATGCCCTACACTGGTAGATTCAGCGCATGACTACATATAGACGCCACAGATTCCCGCCCGAGATTATCTCCTACGCAGTCTGGCTTTACTACAGATTCAATCTCAGGCGCGCGGTAGCAGCCACCGCGATATCGAAGATCTGCTCGCAGAACGAGGCATCACTGTATCCCGTGAAGCGATCCGCCTGTGGTGCATCAAATTTGGAGCCATTTATACCCGCCGATTGAAGCGGAAGCACCGTGGCTATGGTGATACTTTCTACATCGACGAGGTCTTCGCCGGAGTGCCGGACCATTCAAATCAACGGCAAGCAAGCAGCATTACCTGTGGCTGGCTGTGGATCAAGATGGCGAAGTGGTTGATGTATTTCTGCAGGCCAGGCGCGATGGCGCAGCAGCAACGCGCTTCTTCAGGCGGCTGGTACGATCGAGTGGCACTGAGCCAAGGAAAATCGTGACCGACAAGCTACGAAGCTGCGGAGTCGCTCACCGGGAGTTAATGCCGGACACGATTCACAGTACTCAACAGTATGAGAATAATCGCGCTGAACAATCTCATGAGACGCGCGTTAGCAGGCGACCAGAGTGAGGGAGAGAGGGATGCGCAAGTTCAAATCGGTCAGACAGGCACAGCGGTTCTTGGGTGCTCATGCCGTAGTCAGTAATTTATTCAACCTTGGACGGCATCTCATCAGCGCAGAACATCATCGGAATCTTAGGGCAGCGCACCACGCACGTGATATCGAGCTGATATTCGAGCCGCTGGACTTCATCGCGAAGCTGGCTGCCCTGGTTCCCAAGCCCCGCACAAATCTGACGCGTTTTGCTCGTATCATCCCTGATACTCGCCCGCTTCGCGGGCCAGCCAAAGCTGTCCAAATTCATTCCGGATGAATTTGTCATGGGGTGTTCGTCGGATTGCCGCACCATCCCAATAGCAGGTTTCGTGTGCGGGTAACACCGGCCAAGCGGGGCAGGGACGCAGGCGGTGTGAACCCACCGGGGAGAGCTGGCTGGACAAGACGCCCGCCGAGCGCCACGTGGCGATGACCTGTACCCGAAGGGCATAAAGATGCAGCGGCTCAAGCGGGTATTCAACATTGATCCGGTGGCGGCCCCATCGAGACGTGCGAGCGCTGCGCGGGGCAGGTCAAGA
>JAOUDU010000394.1 GCA_029859085.1 Gammaproteobacteria bacterium
GAAGCCCAGCAGCATCGCGACCACGATCGCGGTAGGGGCGAACACGAATACCGGCCGGTCCGCGAAGGGCGGCACCCAGTCGTGCTTGGTCAGCAGCTTGATCATGTCCGCCGCCACCTGCATCACGCCGAAAGGTCCGAGCCGGTTGGGACCGTAGCGGTCCTGCCATAGGCCCAGCAGGCGCCGCTCGAACCAGGTGAGCACCGCCGCCCCGCCCACCGCGGCGGCGATGATGAAGAGGCCGAAGCCGATGGTGTCGAACTCAGACATTCGCGCCCCCCTGCCCGGCGCCGCGGTCGCTGCCGATCACCTGTGGCCGCCGCTGCCAGCTGGAGGAGCGGCGCAGGGCGACAACCGCCAGCGCCTCAAGATTGCCCGTGCCTTCGAAACCCGCGCTGTAGCCGGCGCAGCCTGCCGCCATCGTGTCGTTGACGCGCAGCTCCAGGGTGGCCAGTCCGTCACCCACCTCGACCCCGTCACCGGGGGCTGCGCCGAGCGCTGCCGCATCGTCGCTGCACAGTTCTATAACCGCCGGACCCGCCAGTTCAGCCACCGCAGGGCTGAGTGCGCTGAGCTCATCGCTGCCGAAGATGCGGGGACGCGGTACCAGCTGCCAGTACCCCGGCCGGCTGCCAGCCGGCGCCGCCGTGCTCGAGCCGGCGCCAGCGGATGAATGGCCCTGTGCAGCGGCGCCGCCACCCCCGGCTCCCGGCTGCAACAGGCGCGCACCCGCAGTGCCGCCCTTGAGGGGGCCGCCGGGGCGGGTCTGGAATTTCTGTACCGACTGGTTGGAATTCCAGCCCGGTGCCCACACCCAGGGCAGCAACGCGCCGGGCTGGTTGCGGTTGAGCCCCTCCATGGTAAATGCCAGCGGCGTCTCCTCGTCCTCCCGCTGTTTGGGTTCGTGCACGGAAATGTCTGCGCGCATCGCGGTGCGCCCGCTGTAGCGCGGTGGCTGCCGCGGAACCTTCACGCCCAGGTTGAGGTAGTGCAGGTCCGGCGCGGCTGCGGTAATGCCGGCCAGGGCGGGCACCCCGGCGGCGCAGGCGCGGGTGATGTCGTCGAAGTGGTGCAGCGTATGCACCTCCGGCCGCTCCTGCTCCTTCATGCAGGCGAGCAGCCATACCCAGGACGGGCGCCGTTCCGCCCGCGGCTGGAACACCGGGAAGTAGCGCTGGGCGCGGCCTTCCAGGCTGACCAGGGTGCCCTCGCTCTCGGCGAAATTCGCCGCCGGCAGCGCCAGCGTGGCGGCAGAGGTGGTGGCGTTGTCGAGGCCGTCCAGCACGATCACCTCGCCAAAGGCTGCCAGCAGTGCGTCGATGTGGCTGGCATTGCCGCGGCGGTACAGGTCGTTCTCAAGCACCACCAGGGTATCGAACTCGCCGGCGCCGGCGCGCCGCTGCAGTGTGGCAAGGTCAGGCGCCGCCGGCCCCGCCAGCATCGCCTGCCCCAGGCTGTTGGCTTCGGGCACGCACAGGCACAGCATGGCCTGGTTGCCAGCGTTGCACAGGGCATCGGCCACAGCGGCGGCGGCCTGCAGGATCGCGGCGCTGCCGCAGCCGGTGCCGGCGATCACCAGCGGCCGCCGGGCGCCCGCCAGGGCCGCGCTGATTTTCCCTGCCTGTTCCCGCAAAGCCTGCGGCAGGATGTCCCCCGCCGATGTGTCGCCCGCGATGCCGGCGGCCACCGCCCGCCCGAGGGCCGCGATGTCGTCAGGGGCCAGGCTCAGGCGCGCGGCGGCAACATCGTCCAGCGGCGTGTCCGCTGTCGCGGCGATAAACAGGGGGCTGCGCTGGTCCTGGGCCAGGTTGCGGATAGCGGCGTCCTGCCAGTGCTCCAGCCTGAGTCCCGCAGCCAGTTCATAGGCCCTGTTGCGCACGCTCTGGCGCAGCGCCAGCGCGATGCGCGGCGCGGTGTTGGTGACGTCCTCGCCCAGTACCAGCACCGCGTCCGCTGACTCGATGGTCCGGATGTCGGGTATCGCGGCGGCGCTGCGCTGTTGCAGCGCCAGCGCGAGGTTGACCAGGACCTGTTCGCTGTCACTGAAGCCGGGAGCGTAATTATCGGCGCCCACCAGCAGCTGTAACAGGTAGTTGGCCTCCACCGGGGCGCGGGGAGAGCCGATACCCGCAACCCGGCCCGGCGTGCACTGGGCCATCATCCGCAGCAGTGCATCGTGGTGGTCCAGCGCCCGGTAACGGCCGTCCGCCTCGCGCAGGCCGGGATATTCCAGGGCGCGGTCACTGTTGACGAAGCCGGCGCCGAAGCGTCCGCGATCGCACAGGAAATAGCCGTTGACGTCCAGGTTGAAACGGTTGTGAACCCGCTTCAACCGGCCGTAGCGCTCCCCCGGCATGGTGTTGCAACCCACGCCGCAGCCGGTGCAGACCGAGGGTGCGGATTGCAGGTCCCACTTGCGGGTGTAGTCGTGCACCAGGGTTTTATCGGTGAATACGCCGGTGGGACATACCTCCACCAGGTTGCCGGCGAACTCGCTCTGCAGCACACCCTCCTGGTGGCGGCCGAAGTAGATATGGTCGTGGGCGGCCATCGCCGCCAGGTCGGTGCCGCCGGCGTAATCACGATAAAAGCGGGTGCAGCGGTAACAGGTTATGCAGCGGTTCATCTCGTGGTTGATCAGCGGCCCCAGGTACTGGTTGCGATGGGTGTTCTTGCGGCCCCGGTAGTGGCGGTCCCGGTGGCCCACCATCACGGTCATGTCCTGCAGGTGGCACTCGCCGCCCTCGGCGCACACCGGGCAGTCGTGGGGATGGTTGAGCATCAGCGATTCGACGATGGCCTCGCGAAAATGCTGCGCCTTGTCCCCCGCCAGGGAAAAGAGCGCGCCGTCGGTTACCGGCGTCATGCAACCCATCACGATACGGCCGCGGGTGTCCTCCTTGTTCTGGTACTGCACCACCGCGCACTGGCGGCAGGCGCCGATGGAGCCCATGGCCGGGTGCCAGCAGAAATAGGGCAGGTCCAGTCCCAGCGACAGGCAGGTTTCCAGCAGGTTCCGCCCGGACTCGACCTCGTAGCTCACGCCGTCGATGGTGATCACCGGCATCAGTGCGCCCCCCCGTTACAGAAGGGACAGGCGCCGCCGCTGATATGGCGCTCGAAGTCCTCGCGAAAATATTTCATGGCGCTCTGCAGCGGCTCCATCGCGCCGGGCGCCAGCGCGCAGTGGGTGTTGCCGATGGCGCCGATGAATTCGACCTGGCGGGCCAGCGTATCCATGTCCTCGGGCCGGCCCCGCCCAGCCTCGATATCGTCGAGCACCTGGGCGGACCAGGGCAGGCCGTCGCGGCAGGGGGTGCAGAAACCGCAGGATTCCCGGGCGAAAAACTCCATCAGGTTTTTGACGAAACCCACCGGGCAGGTCTTGTCGTCGAGGATAATCATCGTGCCGGTACCCATGCGACTGCCCGCCTTGCCGATGGTGCCGTAGTCCATGGCCAGGTCGAGGTGCTCCGGGGTCAGGAAATCGGTGGAGCCGCCGCCGGGCAGGAAGCCGCGCAATGTATAGCCGTCTTCCATGCCGCCGGCACACTCCTCGATGATCTGCCGGACCGGGGTGCCGATCGGCAGCTCCCAGCAGCCGGGGTTTTTTACCCGGCCGCTGACACCGTAGAGCTTGGTGCCCGCATCCTCGGTGAGCCCCAGGGCCTTGAACCAGTCGGCGCCGCGCTCGAGGATGTGGTGGATATTGCACAGGGTCTCAACGTTGTTGACGATGGTGGGCCGGCCCCACAGGCCGCTGACCTGGGGAAAGGGCGGCTTGGCCCTGGGGTTGGCGCGCTTGCCCTCCAGCGAGCTGATCAGTGCGGTCTCCTCGCCGCAGATGTAGCGCCC
>JAOUDU010000395.1 GCA_029859085.1 Gammaproteobacteria bacterium
GCACCTGGTCTGACAGATCCATCCACAGATGGTGAGTGAGGCAGGTTTCGCCCTCCTGGCAATCGCCGGCACCGCGGCAGCGGGTCGTATCCGTATCCTCGTTCACGGCGGCTATCACTTCAGCGACGCTGATTGTACTGGCGTGGCGCCCGAGGTGGTACCCACCGCCGGGCCCGCGCACGCTTTTTACCAACGCCTGCCGCCGCAGCTGGGCAAATAATTGCTCCAGGTAGGACAGCGATATACCCTGCCGGTCGGATATGCCCGCCAGCCGGATCGGACCCTGCTCATGGTGTAATGCCAGGTCCAGCATGGCGGTCACTGCGTACCTTCCCTTCGTCGTCAGTCGCATGGACGTTTGCTCCGCTACAGATGTCTCAGTTGAACACCCGGCAATCGTGTCATAACCGAGTATTTCAGTCAAGTTTATAGCCCTGTGTTTTACTTGGTTATTAGCAGGATTGGCGGTGAGTTGACGCGGGAAAATGTCACAATAGCACCGCGAGGATTTGGAACGCCCGGGAACTTCGGCTAAGCTGCACGCGCTGTTGGCCTTTACCCCGCCTGCGTTCGATACGTGCCGGAGAAGAAAGCCAATACCACTGCCCGGGCAGCCGATGAGAATAACAAAGGTTGTCGGCAGGACACACGGTCGCAACCGGCCTTATATACAACTTACTGGCGATTAATTACCCTGCAATGATGAATCAGCTTTCGCGAACCTGTATTTACCTCACCCTGGCTGTAGCGGCCGGATGTAGCTCAATGAAGCCCGCCCCGACAGCAGTCACCTGCCCGGTCGTCGAACCGCCGAGTTGCCCGGTTTGCCCGAGCGCAGAGGTGCAGCAGTGCCCGGAGCCGCAGGTCATCGAGAAAATAGTGACCGTAACGGCACCGGCGCCAGCGCCGGTAAAAGCGACTACCGCGGGAAAAATGAACCTGCCTATCGTGGGAGCGGTGGAGTGGGTCAAGGTTGAGCCCGGCGATGTGCGCCTGCCGGCCCGGATGGATACGGGCGCGGCCACCACCACTCTCCACGCCACGGACATTAAACTGGTCGAGAAAGACGGCAAGCGCTGGGTGCATTTCTCCCTGCTGGATCCCGCCACCAAGGAAAAAGTCGAAGTCGAGCAGCGCCTGCGCCGAAAGTTCGTGAGCAAACAGAGCGATGGCAGCGCACAGTATCGCTACTCAGTGAAGCTCTGGATTACCCTGGGAGAGAACCGCTCGCTGGTTGAAGTCACCCTCACTGACCGCGACAACATGGAGTACCCGCTGCAGATCGGCAGAAACCTGCTGGTGGACACCGTGATTGTCGATGTCAGCCGCCAGCAACATGTAGCTAAATAAATAAAAAGGTAGCGTAAATATTATGGCGTCGAGAAACCAGATCGCGTTGATTGCCGGCACTTTGTTCCTGCTCGGTGTCGGGCTGACGCTGTACAAGGCTTTCAGCCTGGGCTTTCCGCTGCTCCCGGGCGAGTACCGCGAAGTCTGGACAATAGAATCAAAGATCAGCTTCACCCCCAGGAAAGACCAGCCGATACAGGTCGACCTGAAACTGCCCGAGCCGCTTGCCGGCTGGGTGTTGCTGGAGGAGCATTTTGCCTCTTCCGGCTTTGGCTTCACTGTCGCCGATGAAAACGATACCCGGGAGGCGCGCTGGACCAGGCAGAGCCTCGACCACTCCACCACCTTGTATTACAAGCTGCAGGCCTACCGGCCAAGCAGCCCCGAGCTGGATGACATGCCACCCACGCCGGTCAAAAAGCCTCTGCTTGAAAACGACCAGGCGGCGGCGATGGAACGCCTGATAGCCCTGTTGCATGAACAATCCGCCGACACCGATACCTTTGTCGCGCTGCTGGTCACGGAATTCAATAAAGACAACCAGGACAGGGACGCGGAGTTCCTGCTGGGCACCTTCGAGGAGTCCCCCAGGGTGGTTATGCTGGCGGTACTGGCTTATGCCGGCATTCCCGCCCACGAGATCAGGGGCATACGGCTGGAGGACGGGCGCCGCCGCCAGACACTCAGCTCCCTGATCGAATTCCATAACGGAGAGCGGTGGGTGGTCATCGACCCGGAGACAGCCAATACAGGCATGCCTGCGAATTTCTTCGTCTGGCAGCGCGGCAGTGGTGCCCTGCTGGCGGTGTCCGGCGGCACCGATTCCGACCTGCAATTTGCCCTGGTCAGCAACAGCCTGCCCGCCAAGGCCGTCATCGGCATGGAGCAGCGCGCGCATGAGTACGCGCTGCTGGACTTCTCCATCTACGCTCTGCCGGTGGAGCAGCAGGGCGTGTTCAAGGTGCTGATGCTGATTCCGGTGGCGGCACTGGTCGTGGTCGTCATGCGGCTGTTGGTCGGCCTGAAAACCTCGGGCACCTTCATGCCTATCCTGATCGCGCTGGCTTTCCTGCAAACCCAGCTCGTAACCGGCCTGGTACTGTTCATCACCCTGGTGGGGGTGGGCCTGTGGATCCGCTCGTTCCTCAGCCATATGAACCTGCTGCTGGTGTCGCGCATTTCGGCCGTTATCATCGTGGTGATATTCATGATGGCGACCACGGCCATCCTCAGTTACAAGTTCGGCCTCGACCGGGCGCTGACCGTCACCTTCTTTCCCACCATTATCCTGTCCTGGACCATCGAGCGCATGTCCATCCTGTGGGAGGAGGAGGGATTCCACGAGGTTTTCCTGCAGGGCGGCGGCAGTCTGCTGGTGGCGGTACTGTCCTACCTGGTGATGACCAACCGGATAGTGGAACACCTGACATTCAACTTTCCGGAACTCACCCTGAGCCTGCTGGCGGTGATCCTGGTGCTGGGCAAGTACACCGGCTATCGCCTGTCTGAGTTGTACCGCTTCCGCGACCTGGGCAAGCAGCCGTGATCAGGCTGATTTCACCGCGCAAGCTAAAGGAGCTGGGGATACTCGGGATGAACCGGCGCAACATCGGCTTCATCGGCAAGTACAACCCCCGTCGCAATTACCGCCTGGTGGATGACAAGCTGCTGACCAAAAAGGCGGCACTCGAGAACAATATCCCGGTACCGGAACTCTACGCCGTGATCGAGGCGCAACACCAGATCGCCCGGGCAACCGCGGCCCTGGCCGAGCACGAGGCCTTCGTGATCAAGCCGGTCCAGGGGAGTGGCGGCAAGGGCATCCTGGTGATCACCGGCCGCGAGGGAGACCAGTTTCGCAAGTCCAGCGGCACCCTGATCAGTGCCGAGGAGGTCAGGCGCCACCTGTCCAATACCCTGGCGGGACTTTACAGCCTGGGGGGCCGCAACGACCGGGCCATGGTGGAAGCGATGATCCAGTTCGACCCCTATCTGGAGAAATACAGCTACGAGGGCGTGCCCGATATTCGCGTGATCGCCTTCAAGGGCGTGCCGGTCATGGCGATGATACGCTGCGCCACCCATGCGTCGGACGGCAAGGCCAACCTGCACCAGGGCGCGGTGGGTGTGGGTATCGACATCGCCACCGGTAAAAGCGTGCGAGCGGTACAACACGGCCACCTGGTCACCACACATCCCGACACCGGCGCGAATTTCGACGAACTGCAAATTCCTTACTGGGACCGCATTCTCGACCTGGGTTCACGCTGCGTCGAAATGACCGGGCTGGGCTATCTCGGGGTGGATATCGTGCTGGACAAAGTCCGCGGCCCCGTGCTGCTGGAACTGAACGCCAGGCCGGGCCTTGCGATCCAGGTGGCCAATATGGCGGGGCTGCGCCATCGCCTGGCAATCGCCGAGAAAATCGCCGCTGAAACCGACGACCACCACAAGAAGATCGCACTGGCACGCCAGTCCTTCGGCGTCCACGCCTGA
>JAOUDU010000397.1 GCA_029859085.1 Gammaproteobacteria bacterium
GGACCTGCTGGACGAGGTGACCGGGCTGGTGGAGTGGCCGGTGGCCCTGACCGGGTCCTTTGAGGAGCGCTTCCTGGAGGTGCCGGCAGAGGCGCTGGTGTCCTCCATGAAGGAACACCAGAAATATTTTCACCTGGTGGACGACAGCGGCAAGCTCAGGCCCAACTTCATCACCATTGCCAATATCGAGAGCAAGGACCCGGTCCAGGTGATCGCCGGTAATGAGCGGGTGATACGCCCGCGGCTGAGCGACGCGGCCTTTTTCTTTGCCACGGACAGGAAAACCCGGCTGGAACAGCGGGTCGACAAACTCGACAGCGTGGTATTCCAGCAACAGCTCGGCACGCTGCTGGACAAGACCCGGCGCGTCGTGAAAGTCGCCGCGGGGCTGGCCGGGCGCATGGGCACCGCGCCGGCGCTGGCGGAGCGCGCCGCCCTGCTGAGCAAGACCGACCTGCTCACCGAGATGGTGCTGGAGTTCGCCGATATGCAGGGTATCGCTGGCTACTATTACGCCCTCAACGACGGCGAGGCAGCAGAGGTCGCCAGCGCCATTGCCCAGCAATACTGGCCCCGGTTCGCCGGCGACCGCCTCCCCGAGAGCCCCACCGCCTGCGCCCTTGGCCTGGCCGATCGCCTCGATACCCTGGTGGGCATTTTCGGTATCGGCCAGCCGCCCACCGGGTCCCGGGACCCGTTCGCGTTGCGCCGGGCCTCCCTGGCTGTGCTGCGCATCATGGTCGAGCACCAGCTGGACCTGGACCTGCGGGATTGCCTGGAGCTGGCGGCGGCCCAGTACCCGGCGGGGGTGATTGCCGCCGGCAGCACCGGGCAGGTACTCGACTACATGATCGAGCGCTTTCGCGCCTGGTACGAGGAAGAGGCGATACCGGCGGAAGTCTTCAAGGCGGTCAGTGCCCGCAAACTGAGCCGGCCACTGGATATCCAGCGGCGGGTACACGCGGTCCACGCCTTCATGGCGCTGCCGGAGGCTCCCGCGCTGGCTGCGGCCAACAAGCGGGTGTCCAACATCCTCGAAAAGCTTGAGGCGTCGCACCAGTTCGGCGAAGTGAGTACAAGCTTACTGGTAGAGCCACAGGAGCGGGAGCTTGCAGCCAGGCTGGCGGCACTGACAGAGGTGGCCGGGAACCATCTCGCCAGGGATGAGTACACCGATGCGCTGGCCAGCCTGGCGGGTTTGAGAGCACCGGTCGACGCCTTCTTCGATGGCGTCATGGTGAACGCCGACGACGCCGCGTTGCGCGATAACCGGCTGAACCTGTTAAAGGCTTTACGCGAACTTTTCCTGCAAGTTGCCGACATATCCCAGCTGGTTGTCGGCAAGTAAGCCGTGCCCCTGATCGTCCTCGACCGCGACGGCGTCATCAATGAGGACTCGGACGACTACATTCGCAGCCTGGCTGACTGGCGCCCGCTACCCGGCAGCCTGGAAGCCATCGCGGACCTGTCCAGGGCGGGCTATACGGTCGCCATCGCCACCAACCAGTCCGGCCTCGGCCGCGGCTACCTGGGCCTCGACGAACTGGAGGCGATCCACGCCAGGCTATGCCAGCAGGTCGAGGAAGAGGGCGGCCTTGTCGCCGGCATCTTTTACTGTCCCCACCTGCCGGAAGACGGCTGCCGGTGCCGCAAGCCCGCCACCGGCCTGCTGGCGGCGATGGAGGCCGAGTTGGGGGCCTCTCCCCGGGGCAGCTTTTTTATCGGCGACAGCCTCAGGGACCTGCAGGCCGCCCTGGCCTATGGCTGCCGCCCCGTCCTGGTGCGAACCGGCAAGGGCGCCGCAACCCTGCAGGCCCTGCAATCCGGCCAGGCGACACTGGCGGGCTGGGAAGAAATTCCCGTCTACGCTGACCTGGCAACGGCGGCCCGGGCCATTGTCCAGCAACAACCGGCCGCAAAAGACGACAGGTAGCCGCCGATCAGGCGAGATTAGCCAAGGTTTCCGGGTCAGTTTGTTTTAAACTGGCGGCAACCGACCCGGGTGGAACCATGGAACCAGACCTCAACCTGCTACTCGCCGCCGGCGGTGCCGCCATCGCTTGCGTGGTCATTGGCCTCATCATCGGGCTGCTGCGGGGGCATTTCGTCAGCGACCGCATCCGCGCACAGCTCACCGCTGCCAACGACCAGCTCAAAACCGGGCTCGCCGATGCCCACAGCCATATCCGCGGCCTGTCGGTGGAAGTCGACCAGGTCCGCGTCCAGCTGCGCGACACGCTGGCGAGGCTTGCGGAGGAGAGCGCGCGGCTCACCCAGACAACCGCCAAATACAATGCCCTGCAAAACCAGCATACCCGGCTTGAGACAGAGCACCGGGAGCGCCAGGACCGGCATACCGAGCAGGTGCTGCTGCTGAACGAGGCCCGTGACAATCTCAAGCGCGAGTTTGAGAACCTGGCCAACAGGATCTTCGAGGACAAGGGCAAGAGTTTCACCACCACCAGCCGCGAATCGCTGGAGGCGTTACTGAAACCGTTCCGCGAACAGATCACCGGCTTCCAGACCCGCATCAACGAGGTGCATTCCGAGTCGCTGCGCGGCAACACCATCCTCGAAAAGGAAATCCAGAAGGTGCTGGAGGTGGGGCTGGAAATGAACAGCCAGGCGACCAACCTGACCAGCGCCCTCAAGGGCGACAAGAAAACCGCCGGCAACTGGGGCGAGGCACAGCTGCAGCGCACCCTGGAGCTGGCCGGACTCCAGGCGGGCGAGCACTACGACACCCAGGCGGCCTTCAAGGACGACCAGGGAAAACGCAAACTCCCGGATTTCGTTATCCGCCTGCCGGATGGCAAGAACCTGATCATCGACAGCAAGGTATCCCTGGTGGACTATGACCGGGCCATCTCCGCGGACACCGAGGAGGAGCGCACCCTCGCACTGAACGCCCACGCCCAGGCGGTGCGCAACCACATCGACGACCTGGCTTCCAAGGACTACGTCAACCTTCCGGGCATCGGCAGCCCCGACTTTGTGCTGATGTTCATGCCGATAGAACCCGCTTATATCGAGGCAATGAAGCACAACAAGGACCTGTTCAATTACGGCTATAAAAAAGGGGTTGTGATGGTCTCCCACACCACCCTGATGCCTATCCTGAGGACGGTGGCCAACCTGTGGATGATCGAGCAGAGCAACAACGAGGCGCGGGAAATCAGCAGCAGGGCGGGGGATATCTACAACCAGGTATGCCTGGTGGCCGAGCGCCTGCACAAGCTGGGCAATACGCTAAAAGCGGCCAACAACCACTATAACGATACGGTGAGGGGCCTGGCGGGCCAGCAGGGCCTTTACGGCAAGATCGAGCGCTTCCAACAGCTGTCTACCAGGGCAAACAAGGAGATGACGGCCCTGGAACCGATCCACGCCGATATCGAAAATGACCGCCTGGACGCAGTCGGTACACCCGACAACGGCGATGAGTCGCCCGCGAGGCAGGCGGAGCAGCCATCGCCGCCCGCCAAGTTAAAACCTATCAATTAACGCGCCGGGGCGCGTTTCAGGACCCGCGCTTGTAGACGATTTTTTTGGTGCCGTTTTCGCAGGTGCCGACCACCTTGCCATCCGCCTCGGCATCCTTGTCGACGATGGTTGTGGTAAACGCCGGTACGCCGTTGGCGCTGATCTTGGCATCGATCTCGGCCTTGAGCTCACCACAGTCTTTGGGCTGGGCAAGGACAGGGGTGGCGGCTATAGCGAGCAACAGGCTCAGGGCAATTTTACGCATGAAACAACTCCAGAAGAGCGTCGGGATTGACGGGGCGCCATACTACCCCCCGCGCAATCCGGCACTCAATGGTACTAGTTCATAAACT
>JAOUDU010000396.1 GCA_029859085.1 Gammaproteobacteria bacterium
CCACGCCCTGCACCAGGTTTTCACTGGTGCGGCCCAGGCCGCGCCGCAGGCGGGAGAAGAATCCCGATTTGGTGGGCGCCGGGGAATCCGCCACAGCGGCGTTTACCGCTACAGGGGACGCCGGCTGTTGGGGCTCGTCCGCAGCCGGCCCGGTGGTGTCCGCCGCGATTCCCGGGGTGACAGGCTGTCCATCCGCCTCTTTCTTGCGTTTGAAAAATTTCATAATCGTGCGCTTATTGTCGTGCTAGAGTGCGCGCAGGCGAGCGCCCGCAACAAGCGGCTATCCTAACATCCTTGCAATAAGCGACGAAATGGCCAGATCCGGCAAAGGCCCGGCAAAACAGAGCACGCTGCGAATCATTGGCGGACGGTGGCGTGGGAGAAAGCTTGCATTCACGCCCGCTGAAGGTTTGCGCCCCACCACCGACCGGGTGCGCGAAACCCTGTTCAACTGGCTGGCGCCGTCGATTCACGGTGCCCGCTGCCTCGACCTTTTCGCCGGCAGCGGCGCACTGGGCCTCGAAGCCCTGTCCCGGGGCGCTGCCAGCTGCGATTTCGTTGACACCTCGGCCGGGGCGGCGCGGCAGATCGGGCTTCACCTGCAAATCCTGCAGGCAGGCGCAATGGCTCGCTGCCATGTCATGCCCGCCCTGGCGTTTCTCCAGCAAAGTACCGGCTGCCACGATATCGTGTTCATCGACCCGCCATTTGGTAAAAATCTCGTCGACCCGGTTTGTGAGCTGCTGGCGGGGGCGGAGCGGGTAGCCCCCGGCGGCTTCATCTATATAGAGACCGCGGTGGGGGATCCGGCGCCGAAGGTGCCGTCGAATTGGCGCCTGCACCGGGAAAAGGTGGCGGGCGGGGTGGCCTATCGCCTGTTCGAGAAGGAGGGGTAGATCGCCGGGCCCGGGCTTCCCGGGCGGGCGCCCACGTTGTCGCACCGGGGTAAATTGTTTACCATCCGCTGCTCCCGCCGCCAATACAGGCTGTTCCCATGCGAACCCACTCCGTGATCTACCCGGGCACCTTCGACCCGATTACCAACGGGCACGTGGACCTGACAGAACGCGCCGCCCGCCTGTTTGACAGGGTCGTGGTGGCTATAGCGTACAGCGAAAAGAAAACCCCGCTGTTTACCCTGGAAAAACGCGTGGAGTTGTGCCGGGCGTCATTGTCACACCTGGATAACGTTGAGGTGATGGGCTTCAGCAACCTGCTGATCGATTTCGCCAGGAGCCAGGGTGCCAGCTGCGTGCTGCGCGGCCTGCGGGCGGTGGCTGATTTCGAATACGAATTCCAGCTCGCAAATATGAACCGCGCCATGTTCCCGGCCTTCGAGAGCATATTCCTCACACCCTCCGAGCACCTGTCATATATTTCGAGTTCGCTGGTAAGGGAAATAGCCGCTCTTGACGGGGATATCAGTCCGTTTGTGCCGGAACCTGTCAACCGGGCGATTCGCGAGCGCTACCCGAACGGGTAACAGGAGCTTCCGCCGGCCTGAACAGGCCTGCGCGATAGTTGGCAGGGAATCCTCCCGGGCACACGCAGGTGCGCCGCCCGGGGTGTTGCTCGGGACGGGCTTACTCGTCCGTCTGGGCGGTCTGCCGCTTCTCGTGCTGTTCGATATCCTTGTAGGTGTAACCCGATTGCCGACAGCCCAGGCAGCGCACAAACGTTTCCTCGCCGGGACCCAGTATCAGGGTGTCCGCCGCCTGATTGGCATTGCCCGCCATCAGCGTGAACGGCAGGCTGACCAGCCACAGCGCCGTACCGCCGGCGGTCAATACCAGGCCGATGGGCCTGGCGACCACGAGGTCCCCCAGCATTGCAAACCAGTGCGGGTTTTCATCCACCGCCCCTTCGCGGGCCATCGCCGCCGGATCCGCTGCCCAGAGTGACTGGGGCAGCAGCAGGCAGCATGCCAGGAAAGCGGCGCTAACGCGGCCCGCGCGTGTTTTTGTTTTCATATTTTACTCCCGGGTTATCATCCCGTTTTCCCCTATCCGCCAGCAGTGTAGCGTGTTCAGCGCTGGCAGGTCACGCAGAAAACTGTAGTTCGCTGGCCCAGTCGAATCTCCCGCAGAAGACCGCCGCAGCCCTTGCAAACCTCTCCTGCGCGACCGTAGACATAGAGTTGCTGGGCGAAGTATCCGGGCTTGCCATCACCCCCGACAAAATCTCTAAGTGTAGTTCCACCAAGCTCTACAGCAGAAGTAAGTACTCGCTTAATATTGTTCGCCAACACCCCGTAGCGGGCCTGCGAGACGCGCCCGGCGGCGCGGCGGGGGTGGATACCGGAGAGAAACAGCACTTCGTTAGCGTAAATATTACCAACACCAACGACGACCTTTGAATCCATGATGAAGCTCTTGACCGCGCTGGTCCGACCCCGGGACAGGCGATAAAGGTGGTCGCCACCAAACTCCCCGTCAAGCGGCTCGGGGCCGAGGTGGCTCAGCAGCGGGTGTTGCTCCCCGGGCTCCAGCCAGAGAAAACAGCCGAAGCGCCGGGGGTCGTGGTAGCGCAGGCAGGCGCCGGAGCGCAAGCGGATATCGATATGGTCGTGCTTGCCCGGTGCCTGCGCCGGATCCACCACCCGCAGGGAACCGGACATGCCAAGATGCACCAGCAGCGATCCCGCCGCTGTGCTGAACAACAGGTATTTCCCCCGTCGATTAACGGCCTCTATCACCTGGCCGGCAATCTGTTCAGCCAGCCGCGGCGGCACCGGCCAGCGCAGCCGCGGCTCCCGCACGACCAGTGCCTGCACCGCCTCGCCCAGGCAGTAGGGGGCAACACCGCGGCGGGTTGTCTCGACTTCAGGTAATTCCGGCATACTTTCCTGGCCTGAAAACAAAAACCCCGGCAAGCCGGGGTTTCGAGGTTATCCTGCAGACAGGGAGGCCTACTTGATTTTGCCTTCCTTATACATCACGTGCTTGCGCGCCACCGGGTCATACTTCTTCATTTCCAGCTTGTCCGGGGTGGTTCGCTTGTTCTTGTCAGTGGTGTAGAAGTGCCCGGTACCCGCTGACGAGTTCATCCTGATTTTGTCTCTCATCGTAGTTCTCCCTTAAACCTTTTCGCCACGGGCGCGCATTTCACCCAGGACCTGCTCGATCCCGTTCTTGTCGATGATGCGCATGCCCTTGCTGGATACCCGCAGGCTCACGAAACGCTTCTCTGACTCAACCCAGAACCGGTGGTGGTGCAGGTTCGGCAAAAAACGGCGACGCGTGCGATTTTTTGCGTGTGAAACATTGTTTCCGGTAACCGGGCGCTTGCCCGTCACCTGACATACTCTTGCCATGGTCTTTTTGCTCCCAAAAGTACGCGGGATTTAAGTGAAAAATGAGGTCAGGATGGGGTTAAAAACAGCCCCCCGCCGCGCAGAGCGCGACTTTATAACAGAACACCCGGGCCATATCAAGCGAAAGATATCCGCGCCACCAGGCTACAAAAGCCCTTCCCGGGCGAAGGAAAACTGCCGGCCCCGACCGATAATGACATGGTCCAGCACCCTGATATCGAACAGGCCCAGGGCGGCACACAGCCGCTCGGTAATGCGCCGGTCCGCAGAGCTGGGTTCGGCTATCCCGGAGGGGTGATTGTGGCCAAATATGACCGCGGCAGCACTGTATTGCAATGCCCTGGTAGCCACTTCGCGGGGGTATACCGCAGCCCCGTCCAGCGTGCCAAAAAAAAGATCCTCGCAACACAGCACCTGGTGCTGGCTGTCGAGGAAGATACAGCAGAATACCTCACGGCTGTGGCTGCCGAGGTGGTACTGCAGGAAGCGCAGGTTGGCTTCCGGGCTGGACAGCACATCGCCG
>JAOUDU010000398.1 GCA_029859085.1 Gammaproteobacteria bacterium
GGCGGTATCGACCTGCTGATCGAGAGAGTGCTGGGACGGCCCCCGACCCTGCGCTCCACCCTGCTGCGCTGCAGCGCGCCGGTGATGGTGCTGAGCGCCTTCCTCAACAACACCCCGGTGGTTGCGACGATGATCCCGGCCATGCGGCTGTGGGCCAGGAAGATCAATGTCGCCCCCTCCAAGCTGATGATCCCCCTGAGCTACAGCGCGATCCTGGGCGGCACCGTTACCCTGATCGGCACCAGTACCAACCTGGTGGTCAACGGCCAGTACCAGGCCCTCACCGGCGGCCCGGGTTTCAGCCTGTTCGCGATTACCCCGATCGGCCTGCCGGTGGCGGCGGCCGGGTTGCTGTTCATGTGGCTGTTCTACCCGCGCTGGCTGCCGGACCGCAGCAGCGACCCGATGTATTCCGGCCTCAAGGAGTTTACCCTCGAGGTGACAGTAACCGCAGGGGGGCCGCTGGTGGGCAAGACCGTTGCCCAGGCCCAGCTGCGCCACCTGCAACGCATCTACCTGGTAGACATCATTCGCGACGGCCATGTGATCAGTGCGGTCTCGCCGGACGAGATCCTCTCGGGTGACGATCGCCTGGTCTTCGTCGGGGAAACGGAGGCGATTGGCGACCTGTTGCGCATCAATGGCCTCAAGGCCTCCACCGACAGCGGTGCGCTGGAAAGGGTGAGTTCCGAGCGCCGCCTGGTTGAAGTGGTGGTGTCGCCGCGCTGCGAGGCCGTTGGCCAGGCCATACGGGACGGCCGGTTTCGCAGCCGGTATGGCGCCGCGGTACTGGCGGTGGCCCGGGGTGGCGAGCGGGTGGAGGGGCACCTGGGCAGCATCGAGCTGCAGGCGGGGGATACCCTGCTGCTGGAGGGCTCGCCGGATATTATCAACCGCCTGCGCAATGCGCGGGACTTCCTGCTCACCACCGAACTCGACATCGAGCCGCCCCGCCATGAGAAAGCCTGGCTCTCCTGGGGCATCCTGCTGCTGTTGCTGGCGCTGGTGACCAGTGACGTGCTGTCGATGCTGGAGGGCGCGCTGGTGGGTGCCGGCCTGATGCTGGCGGCGGGCTGCTGCTCGGTTACCCAGGCCGGCAAGAGCGTGGACGTGTCGGTGCTGGTGACCATCGCCGCCTCCCTGGCCCTGGGAGCCGCCCTGCAGGCCACCGGCGTCGCCGCAGCCATTGCCGGGCAGATCACGGACGCGGGGATACAGGCCCCCTGGTTGTTGCTGGCCCTGGTCTACTTCGTGGTTTCACTGCTCACCGAGGTCATCACCAACAACGCCGCGGCTGTGCTGGCGCTGCCGGTGGCGCTGGAAGTAGGGCGCCTCGCCGGCATCGAGCCCGAGCCACTGGTGTTCGCGGTGATGATGGCGGCCTCCGCCAGTTTCGCCACGCCCATCGGCTACCAGACCAACCTGATGGTGTACGGCCCGGGCAACTACCGCTTCGGCGACTTCCTGCGGGTGGGCGTGCCGATGAACCTGTTTATCGGACTGGTGACGGTGCTTATCATCTGCTGGCGCTACAGTCTCTTTTGAAAAATGTGATACAGGTCCGTTCAGGGCGCCGCTAACTGGTAGCGAAACCCGGGTTTGGTCTCACCAGTTTCCGTTGCAACGCTATTTGCAGCATGAAAATCGCAAAATTACCGGGTTCTGAAGTCCTTTTTTTCAATAAATAAATCGTCTGCTGACCGTTTGTCGCACATCTCGACCGTTCGTCGCGCGTGTCCTGTTCACGCGCATCGGAACTGCGATCTTTCTCTACTTTTCTCCGGTTTTTAATTGTCAGCTCCCAGGCGCTTACCAACAATAGGTGACGTGGGTTGCAGATGAAAACTGGAAAAGAACTATGAACGGGTGGACAGCAGCGCAGCGCAGGAACGGGGGCTTTACCCTCATCGAGTTGATGGTGGTTGTTGCTATCGTCGCGATACTGATTGCGATAGTCCTGCCGGCATACCAGAACCAGATCATTCGGGGGCACCGCGCCGCAGCAAAGTCCGAGATGCTGGAAATTGCCAATCGCCAGCAGCAGTTTCTGCTGGCCAATCGCGCCTATGCCGACAAAACAACGCTGGAATCCAACGGCTACTCCCTGCCCACAGCGGTGGCGGCAAATTATACCTACGCGATCGCACTGGGGGGCGGCGCAGTGCCGTCATACAGCATGACCTTTACTGCGATCGGCCGGCAGGCCAGCGACGGCAACCTGACAATAACCAATGAAGGGGTGAAGACCCCGGCTGACAAGTGGACTCGATGAGGTCTATGACCATGAGACAGATGGTAATGCCGCGCTCGCAGGGTGGCGCTTTGCTGATTGAGATACTGATTACGATTGTAATCGTCGTAATCGGCACGCTTGGTTTAATGCAAATGCAGGGTCGCCTGCAGAAGTCCGAGATGGAGGCTTACCAGCGCACCCAGGCCATGATTCTACTCAATGATATGGCCAGCCGGATTGCCTCTAATCGCCTGGCGGCCGCCAACTACGATTCTGACCTGCTGGATCCCAAATACCTCGGCGGCACCACTGCTGACCTGGATTGCTCCGCCTTAGACAAAAGTTCGCTGGAGGGAAGCGACTTGGCTGAGTGGTGCGATGCCCTGCAGGGTGCGGCTGAATTGCAATCGGGCTCCAGCGTGGGCGCGATGGTGGGCGGTCGGGGCTGCGTGCAGCCTGTCAGTGCCGACCGGGTTATGGTGACCGTGGTATGGCAGGGTCTGACGCCGATATCCGCCCCTCCGGCCACTGTCAGCTGTGGTGTCGACCTGTACGACGTGGCGGGCACCGATTGTGCGGATGACTTGTGTCGCCGTTATGTCACCACCATGGTCAGTATTGCGAACCTGGACACATGACCATGATTACACTCATTCGCCAGACTAATAGTTGCAGCCAACGCAAATTGTTTAATCGCCAGCAGGGCCTCAGCCTGATTGAACTGCTGGTAGCCCTAACGCTCAGCCTTATTATGGTCGCCGCCCTGGCGGAGCTTTACGTTAATATCTCCCGGGGTAACCAGGAGCTGGCAAAAACCAACACCCAGATCGAGAACGCCCGCTTTGCGATCCAGTTTCTCCAGAACGATGTCGTCCATGCGGGTTACTGGGGCACGTATGTGCCCGGGTTCGATGACCTGACGGCGATAGCGATTCCCTCTGACACACCCAACCAGGTTCCGGACCCCTGCCTTGTGTTCAGCACCCCCTGGACGGCGGTCCCGGGCTACATTGACTCGCTCCTGGGCATCCCGGTCCAGGTATATAACGCGGTCCCAGGCACCTGTGGTGGCGTTATCACCAACCGGGTGGCCGGGACTGACATCCTGGTCGTGCGCCACGCCAATACCTGCGCGCCTGGAGAGGCCAATTGCGAGCCGGATATCGCCGGCAACCTGTACTTCCAGGGATCGGATTGCGAAGACGAGATCGACGCGGGCGTACCCTACACCCTGGACACAGTGGTAGCGAATTTCACCCGTTATGAGCGTGACTGTGCCGGCGGCTCGGGCAGTCCGCCGACGTTCACCGGGGGCACCGTGGCGGAGAAACGCAAGTTCATCCAGAACATTTACTACATCCGCGATTACGCCAACACCGTGGGTGACGGTATCCCCACCCTGGTGCGTTCCCGTTTTGACCTCAACGCGGCAGGCACCGCTGTGGGCCAGCAGCCGGCGGAAGAACTTGTTCAGGGGATAGAGCAGTTTCGGGTCGAGGTGGGAATCGACAGCCTGAGTGATAGCGGCGCGCCAGTGAACTATGCCCAGGCGACGGCCTGGGCCGACCCGGATAACCTGGTGTCACCCACCAATCGCGGC
>JAOUDU010000399.1 GCA_029859085.1 Gammaproteobacteria bacterium
GACCCGCAAGCTCGCCCGCTGGAACTGCGGGTCCAGCGGGTGGCCGATAAAGTGCGCTCGAATCACGGTATCCTGGTACCAGGGCCAGCCGTCATGACTGTTGTCGCCCGCCGAATGGAGACCGACAAAGCCGCCCCCCTGCTCCAGCCATGCGCGCATAGCCGCGCGCTGCCCGGGCAGCAGTACGTCGCCGGTAACATTGTTCCAGACAATCACATCGAACTGCGCAAGATCCTCGGGGTTATAGATTGCCCCGCTGTCACTCAGGTAAATGCTCCAGCCCTGCTCCTGGGCAACGTCCTGCAGCATCCGCCGGGCGGCCGGTATGGCTTCCTTGTGTATAAATGAGTTGGTCTTGGAAAACACCAGCACCGCGGGATGCCCCATGGGTGGCAGCTCTTCGCGAACCGTCTCGAACACCGGCTCGCGCAGGAAGCCGAGCGAACGCGCCTCGCGATAGCCCAACACGGCAAGCACCAGTACGATCAGTGCAAGCACGCCCAGCACTGCCCAAAAGCGTTTCCAGCCCTTTTTCATTTATAGGTCACCCGCCCTCAATCGGTCACCGGCATGAGCCGCCGCGCGCGCAGTAAACGCCATGTAGGTCAGGGACGGGTTCTGGCAGCCGGAAGATGTCATGAACGAGCCGTCGGTGATGTATAGATTACCGACATCATGGGCGCAGTTATGGGCATTCAGAACGGATGTTGCGGGATCGCGCCCCATCCGTGCGGTGCCCATTTCATGAATCTTGTCACCCGGAACCACGGGCGGCAGCGGAAAGGGTACCATCTGATATCCGGCGGCACTGATCATTTCCGCTCCATCTGCCTTTATGGCCTCAAGGATCCTGTTCTCGTTCTCGCCGTAGGAGCAATCGATATGGACCAGCGGCATCCCCCAGCGATCTTTCCTGGTACTGTTGAGCGTTACGCGATTGTACTGATACGGCAGCATTTCGCCAAAACCGGCCACAATGAGCATCCAGGGACCGGGTTGCCGCAAACTTTCCTTCCATTCCTTACCCACGCCAGGCCTGCGCGCGCCGAGACTCCAGCTGCTTCTCATCGATATAACCTGATAACCAAAGCCGCGCACATAGCCCTCGCCCGGCTCGCTGACATTGCGGTACCGCGGAATATAGGCGCCATTGGGCCTGCGCCCCCAGTAATAGCGATCCTGGAATGCGTCCGCGAGACCGATAACTGTAGTACCTACATGATCCATCAGGTTACGACCGACCTGGTCCGAGCGGTTGGCTAAACCATTGGGAAAAGACTCCGATTTTGAATTGAGTAAAATCTGGGCCGACGCGATAGCCGACGCACACAGAAACACGACACGGGCGTTATACGTGGTTTTTTCCCTGGTGTTGGCATCAATTACCCGGACACCGCTGGCTCTTTTGCTGGCCGGGTCGTACACGATGGATTCAACAATCGCATCAGTCACAATAGTGACGTTATTGGTCCTTCTGGCAGCGGGCAAAGTCGCGCTCAGGCTGGAAAAATACGCCCCGAAAGTACAGCCATTAAAGCACACATTGCGCGACTGGCAGGGGTTGCGCCCAAGTTCAATCTGTTCCTCAGTCGGTTTGGTCAGGTTTGCAACCCGGCCGATGGTAAGGCGTCGGGTGGGAAAACTTTTTTCCAGTTTGGCTTTGAAATCCTTTTCCAGCGCGGTCATATCCATAGGAGGCTGAAACTGTCCGTCCGGCAATTGCGGGAGGTTTTCTGCCTGGCCTGAAATACCGGCGAATGTTTCGACATGATCGTACCAGGGCGCGATTTCGCGGTACCGCACGGGCCAGTCGACGCCATGGCCGTCGCGTTTATTTTCCTCGAAATCCCGCTCCCCAAGACGATAGGACTGCCGACCCCACATCAGTGATCGACCGCCCAGGTGATAGCCGCGAACCCAGTTGAAGGGCTTGTCTTCGGGAGTGGTATAGGGATGCTCGCTGTCTTTTACCCAGAAATCCTTGTTCTGGTTGGAAAAAGCGTAGCATGTCGATTGAATGGCATAGTCCTGCTTTACCTCATCTTCCGGGACCCGGCCCAGGTCTTCCCATGTCCATGGTGCCAGCCGGTCTTTAAAATCACTGCGTTCAATATTCTTGCCTCGTTCCAGCACCAGGACCTTGAAACCCTGTTCAGCCAGCTCCTTCGCAGCCCAGCCGCCAGTCATGCCAGAACCCACTACAATCACATCGAAACTCACGATAATTAATCCTCAATAAGCCCAGGAGCGGCCGACTTCCGATACGGGAATGTCCCCGCGGAACGGCCCGGGAACTTCTTCCAGCCGCAACTCCTGGGTCGCGCCGACTTCAGACAAATAATAGGCCGACATCAACAGCTCCTTGAAGCGCGCATAGGCTCCCGTCATGCTTTTCAAATCGCCGGTCAAATGGTCCGCATCGTATTGCGTCAGGAACGCCAGCCGCTGGCCCGGTTCCAGGGAAAGAAATGATTTTCCCAGGGCTGACGCGGCCTTCGCATCCACGTCATCCAGAAGATCATCAAACGCCTTCTTTGTGTCCTGCGAAGCCCAGGTCGCCATCATTCTGTCGATAAATCCGGGCACCCCGACTTCCAGAGCACCCGGAGTATCCGTTGCCGGGATCATCAGGCTGGCCACCTCGTCCAATACCGCCCGCCTGGAACCGGAAAAATAGCCTGCTTGCCCGGCCCCGTGCCCGGTTGGTGCTGTGTCACCAAACGCCCCGACCGCGACCGTGCCGCCAACAAGGCCGATGGCATAGGTCAGGAGTTGTCGTCTATCGAGATTCACTGTCCTTCCTCCGCAGTTTCTGCAGTAGAGTGTGCTTTTATGCTTTTATCGACCTGCACATCGCAGCCACCACCTTCCAGCCACGCAGCCCTGGCAAAGTGGCAAGATAATCCGATGATCAGCCCCCATTTGCAAATCCTGGTCGGCCTTGCCGTTCAACATGCAGCTGGCCTCGGGAATAGCCTCCTCGCGACAATACCCATTGCTTTTCGAAAATACCAGCATAGAGGAGTGTGGGGAATGGTGTTGCTCTCACCGTAACGGGTTAATCGTCGAGGTGGACAGGAAAAGGCGCAGCTGGGTTACTATCGCCCTTTCAGGATCATTCCGGGCGCGATCGACACGAAAGCTGTCGAGCTTTGATGCAACCAAACCAGCAGTTCCGCCACAGGAGATAGCCGCCTTATGAATACCCGCCTCCTCACCGCTGCGATACTCGGCCTGCTGGCCGCCTCCGGCCACTCAACGGAAGCTGGCAGTACCGCCACCCAGGCCTGGAGGAACGCCAGCCTGCCTCCCGCACAAAGGGCAGAGTTGCTGGTAAACGCGATGACACTGGGGCAGAAGCAACAGCAACTGGTGGGCAATCTGCCCGAAATCATACCTGAGCTGCCGCATTGTTACGGCGCGCGCCATGTGCGCGGCATCGCTGAACTGGGCCTCCCCACCCTGCGCATTACCAACGGCCCGGTGGGGATCGGCCAGAACGACTGTGTGGATGTCATCCATGCCAAAAATCCCGGGAACATCATGCCGGCTTACACCGATCCCTCTTCGGCCAAAGCCACCGCCCTGCCCTCGGCGATGGCGGTAGCCGCTTCTTTCGACCCTGAAGTTGCGGTGACATTCGCCAATGTCATCGCCGCCGAGGCCAACGCACTGGCGCTGCACGTGTTTGAAGCCCCCGGGATGAACCTGGCGCGCCTTCCGGTGCTGGGTCGCAATTTTGAGTATTACGGCGAGGACCCCTACCTCTCCGGCACCATGTCCGTAGCGGAAATTCGCACGGTGCAGGACCAGGGGGTAATAGCCATG
>JAOUDU010000400.1 GCA_029859085.1 Gammaproteobacteria bacterium
GAAGATTCGTGACCAGGAGCGCTTCAGGGACCTGCCGGTTTTGGCCATGACCGCGAACGCCGCGGTGGAAGACCAGGAGCGATCTCTGGCCTCAGGTATGAATGCGCACCTCAATAAACCGATTGATCCGACCGCTCTGTATTCCGCTTTGCTGCAATGGGTCAAACACGGCGAGCGGTCTCTGCCTGATCGGCCGCTCGATCGGGATCCGGAGGATGTTGGCGACTCCCGCCTGCCCGAGATTCCCGGCATGGACACCAGCGCCGGGTTAGAACGAATTGGGGGCAGTGTGAAAGCCTACCGCAAGCTGCTGCAGAAATTCGTCGAAAACCAGGCCGGCGCAATACATGAGATCCGTACTGCCCGGGCTGTGGGAGATAATGACAGCGCAGTGCGGTTCGCTCATACCCTGAAGGGCGTTGGCGGTAGCATAGGCGCTATTGGGTTACAGCGCCTGGGAGCAGACCTGGAGCAGACCCTGAAGGAAAACACGGTCGCAGATATAGAATCCCTGCTGGCCGATACGTCCGCCGAACTTGAGTCTGTGCTAGCGGCGATTCGTGAGGCACTGGGTCTCGATGGTGGCACGATCAAGGCCGAAGCGGGTGAGATGCCCGCGAATTACAATGAGCGCCTGCGGGAGCTGGCTGGACAGATCGAGGGATATGACGGGGAGGCGAGCGACACCCTCGATGCCCTGATCACTGAAGTGGGTGATCAGGAAGTAAGCGCCTGGCTGGGCTCCCTGGCGAAACTGCTGGGTGACTATGACTACGATGGGGCCCTGGCGGCAATCAAAGAGATAATGGAATGATCGCAGGAAAGTGTAATGGCGAGTGAGGCGAAGAGGCCAACTATTCTGGCGGTGGACGATACGCCGGAGAACCTGGATATCGTCAAGGGTATCCTGTCTGACGACTACCACATCAAGGTCGCGGTTAATGGTCAGATCGCACTGAAAATCGCGCAGTCCCAGTCTCCGGACCTGATTTTGCTCGACATCATGATGCCGAAAATGGATGGGTATGAGGTCTGCCGCCAGTTAAAGGCCAATCCTGAGACCAGGGACATTCCGGTCATTTTCCTGACCGCCAAGGGGGAAACCGCGGATGAAGCGGGGGGATTCGAGCTGGGAGCTGCCGACTACATTCTGAAGCCGGTCAATCCGCCCCTGCTCCTGGCCCGGGTGAAGACCCACCTCGCCCTGAAGCAGAACATGGACGATCTGCAGGCGGCCTATGCCGTCATAAATCGACAGAAAGAGCGGATGCAAAATGAACTGAATGTCGGGCGCGATATCCAGATGAGCATGGTGCCCGATACGTTCCCCGCTTTTCCTGAACACGACGAGTTTGATATCCACGCTCTGCTCGAGCCGGCACGGGAAATCGGTGGCGATTTCTATGATTACTTTTTTGTGGAGCGGGACAAACTGTGTATCTGTGTCGGTGATGTGTCCGGTAAGGGCGTACCCGCCGCCCTGTTTATGGCGGTCACCAAGACCATGATCAAGTCCACCGCATCGGAGGACCACTCGCCGGCCAGTATCATGACACGGGTCAATGACGAAATCAGTCAGGATAATCCCTCCAGCATGTTTATCACCCTGTTTCTGGGTATTCTGGATGTGGGTACGGGGAAGTTCAGCTACACCAATGCCGGTCATCCCTATCCGTATCTCAAGCGGCCCAACGGTGAGATCGATACCCTGAAACCGGTGCATGGCCCGGTGGTGGGGGCAATTGAGGGAGTGGCTTACGGCGAGGACACTGTAAACCTGGGCAAGCACGATCAACTATTGATTTTTACCGATGGCATCACGGAGGCCATGGATTTATCCGACCAACTGTACGGCGAACAGCGGGTAATCGAGCTGTTCCAGTCGGTTAAGGAGCCCGGGGCCGATATCCTGGTGGCCGCGACTCTGGAGTCCGTCGAGCGTTTTGCGGGGGAAGCGGAGCAGGCGGATGATATCACCATTCTCGCCCTGCGTTACTGCGCAGAGCCCCGCGAGGGTGCGGGTGAGCAACTGGAGATCACCATTACCAACCAGCTGGCGGAAATCGATCGGGTCAATGACAGCTTCAATGAGTTTGCGGAGCAGTGTGGCATTCCTATGATGGTCTCCCTCCAGGTCAATATGGTGTTCGATGAACTGCTGACCAACGTCATTTCCTATGCTTACAGTGGCAATGAAGCGCACAGCATAGAGATTGTGATGGCCTGCGCGAATGAGCACCTGTCCATCACTATTTCGGACGACGGCGCCCCGTTCAATCCCTTCACCCGTGAAGACCCGGATATCACGCTGGCTCTCGAAGAGAGGGAAATTGGTGGCCTTGGTATTCATCTGGTGAAGAACACCATGGATGAGACCGTCTATCAGCGGCGCCACAATCGCAATATTGTTACATTGATCAAGAAACTGGATAGCTAACAACGAGGTTACACGATGGAGATTACAACCCGCGAAGAAGGCGACACTACGGTCGTCATGCTGAACGGCAAGCTGGATACCAATACCACCCCTGCGGCGGAGCGCGAAATCAACGGCCTGCTTGACGCCGGGGTTAACAAGCTGCTGATCAACTTTGAGCAGCTCTCTTATATCAGCAGTAGCGGGCTGCGCCTGGTGCTTGCGACCGCCAAGCGGCTCAAGGGTTCGGCGGGGGATATCAAGGTCTGCGCGCTCAATGAAATGGCCACCGAGGTATTCGAGTTATCCGGCTTCAGTTCTATCATCAAGGTGTTTGTTACGGAGCAGGATGCTCTCGGTAGCTAATAGAAGCTGCGCGGGCTTGCGCCGGTGATTATCCGCGAGCAATCAGGCTTTCGCCTGTGCTGGGACGCGATGATCCTGGTGCTGGTTCTGTTGAGTTGTGTCCTGGTTCCCTACCAACTGGCCTTCTTGCATGATGTGGAGCATGCACGGAATGGCTTGATGGTCGCCATCAGCCTTCTGTTTATGGCGGATATCGGCCTCAATTTCATGACTTCTTACAGAGAAGCTGGTTCTGAAGTGCTGGACCCCAGGGCGATCCGGGTTCACTATTTTCGAGGCCAATTCACAATCGACCTGCTGGCAAACTTCCCCTTCGGGATACTGTTATTGCTCGTGGGGGATCCTCACATAGGCGCTTTTTCGGCTGTTTTGCTGGTGCGACTGCTGGCACTTCTTCGCCTCGCCCGATTCTTCGTCATACTACGCCGCTGGGAGTCTTTTTCATGGACTCACCCAGGGTACCTCAGGGTCGCGAAATACATGGGCATGGTCCTGATTGTCACACACTGTATAGCCTGTCTGTGGTTTGGTCTCGCCTATGTAGACGGTTTTCCCGAAGATAGTTGGGTAGTGGCGGCGGGTATTGAGCTTAGCGACCCGATTGCCCAGTACATTCGCTCCATGTACTGGACCATCACCACCATGACCACTGTGGGCTATGGCGACATCTCTCCCGGGAGAACCACGGAGTACCTGCTCGCTTCACTTATCATGTTGATGGGCGCCTCTCTCTATGCCTTTATTATTGGTGGTGTGGCCTCCCTGATTAGCAATCTCCAGGCCGCCAAGAACAACCACTGGGAGCATATGGAATCTGTCGAGCAGTACCTGCGGGCGCGTCGTATCCCGGCCCATTTGGGAAGCCGGGTACATAACTACTACGAATACCTGTGGTCTCGACACAAGGGGCTAGACGAGCAATCGATGCTGAAGGACCTGCCGGAATCACTGCGCCTGGATATTATGTTACACATGGCCCGCGACGTATTGGAGCAAGTGCCCCTGTTTCGACACTGTTCGCCGGTGTTACGTAATTCA
>JAOUDU010000401.1 GCA_029859085.1 Gammaproteobacteria bacterium
CCCAGATATACACCCATGTGGCGAAGCAGCGGATGCAGGAGCTGCACGCCCGGCACCACCCCCGGGGGTGAGGAACTTACGGGCCGGCAGCGGCTCCAATTACCGGTGTGCGCCGCCGTTTTTTTTCCGGTGGTCGGCCTGAAGGGTGTGAGACACCCGCCACAACAGAGGATACATAATGATCAACCCGATAGTTCGCACCGTCACCGCTTTCACCCTGCTGGTTCTTTCCAGCTGGGCCGCTGCCGGCGAGCCCGCCGACAAGGCGATAGCCGACAAATTGCGCGCCGCGCTGGCAATGCCGGCCATGGGCCTTGAAGTGGAGTCGGTTGAAACCAGCGTGATTCCCGGCCTGTACGAGGTGCAGTTCAGCAGTGGCCCGGTGGTCTATTCCACCGCCACCGGCGACCACGTCATCCTCGGGGACCTGTTTGCGGTGGATGCCAAGGGTTACACCAACCTGACGGAGCAGCGGCGCAACGGCGAGCGCCTGGAGCAGCTGGCCAAGGTCGACCCGAAGGACATGATTATTTTTTCTCCGAAGGGTGAGACCCGGGCGCATATCACGGTCTTTACCGATACCAGCTGTTTTTACTGCCAGAAGCTGCACAAGGAAGTCCCCGAGCTGAACCGGCGCGGGGTGGAAGTGCGCTACCTGGCCTATCCCCGCTCGGGCGTGGACTCCCCAACATATCGCCAGCTGGCCACGGCCTGGTGCGCCAGCGACCGGCAGGATGCCCTGACCCGGCTGAAGAGCCAGTTGCCGGTGCCGGAGAACGTCTGCGCCGACAACCCGGTGGCGGCGGAGTACCAGCTCGGCCAGCAGATGGGCGTGCAGGGCACCCCGGCGCTGATCACCGAGGACGGCACCCTGATCCCCGGCTACCAGTCCGCCGACCAGTTGATGGTCACCCTGGGGCTGGATAGCCCCGCCGCCGCTGCCCCGGCGCCCTGAGGCGACAACCCCCGGCCCCGTCGCGTTGACAGCGCGGGGCCGACTCAGTACTGTTCCACACCTTTTCAGGATCACTACAGCCCGCAAGGGCATTAACCAGGGTTGCCAGTCGTGGACGAGAAGTTTCGGCGCATCGAGCGCCTGCCTCCCTATGTTTTCAACATCATCGGTGAGTTGAAGCAGCAGGCCCGGTCCGCCGGCGCCGACATCATCGATTTCGGCATGGGCAACCCGGACCAGCCCACCCCGGAACACATCGTCAACAAGCTGGTGGAAACCGCCCGCCGCGGCGACACCCACCGCTACTCCCAGTCCAAGGGTATCCCGCGCCTGCGCAAGGCGATCTGCGACTGGTACAAGCGCCGCTACGACGTGGACCTCGACCCGGCCACCGAGGCGATCGTCACCCTGGGTTCGAAGGAGGGCCTGGCACACCTGGCCCTGGCCACCACCGGCCCGGGGGACGCGATCCTGGTGCCCAACCCGTCCTACCCGATCCACCCCTACGGCTTCGTGATTTCCGGGGCGGATATCCGCCATGTGCCGATGGGGGGAGACGAGAACGAATTTTTTGTCGAGCTGGAAAAAGCCATCCATACCAGCTGGCCGAAGCCGAAGATGCTGGTGCTCAATTTCCCGTCGAACCCGACGGCCCACTGCGTCGAGCTGGAGTTTTACGAACGCGTGATCGCCATCGCCCGGGAGCACTCGATCTGGGTGGTGCAGGACCTGGCCTACGCCGACCTCGTTTACGATGGCTACGTCGCGCCGTCCATCCTGCAGGTGGCGGGCGCGAAGGACATCGCGGTGGAGTTTTTCAGCATGTCCAAGAGCTACAATATGCCGGGCTGGCGGGTGGGCTTCTGCTGCGGCAACAGGGCGCTGGTGGGCGCGCTGGCGCGGATCAAGTCCTACCTCGATTACGGCATGTTCACGCCGGTGCAGGTGGCGGCCATCGCCGCGCTGGAGGGCGACCAGGCCTGCGTTGAGGAGATCCGCGCCATGTACCAGGCGCGCCGCGACGTGCTGTGCAGCGGCCTCAACGCCGCGGGCTGGCCGGTAAAGCCGCCGAAGGCCACGATGTTCGTGTGGGCGCAGCTCCCGGAGTTTTACAGGCAGATGGGCTCCCTGGAGTTCAGCAAGAAACTGCTCACCGAAGCCAGCGTGGCGGTGTCGCCGGGGATCGGGTTCGGCGAGTTCGGTGAGGGCTTTGTCCGCTTCGGCCTGATCGAGAACGAGCACCGCACACGCCAGGCCATTCGCAGCATCAAGCGCATGATCAAGAACGACGGCTTCGCCTGAGTGAAGCTGAAACGACAACAAACAACCAGACAAACTTTATGAACTCGAAACCAGTAACAATCGGCCTGTGTGGCCTCGGCACCGTGGGCAGCGGCACCTACAAGGTGTTGCGCGACAATGCGAAGGTGATCGCCGCCCGCGCCCAGGCGCCGCTGGAGGTCATCCACGTGGGCGCCCGGCGGGACAACCCGGCCTGCGACCTCGGCGATACCCGGGTCAGCCGCGATGTGCTGGCGGTGGCGCGGGACCCGGAAGTCGCGATCCTGGTGGAACTGATCGGCGGCACTACCGTGGCGAAGGAACTGGTGGAAACCGCGATCCGTCACGGCAAGCACGTGGTGACCGCCAACAAGGCCCTGATCGCCGAGTTCGGCAACGAGATTTTCGCGCTGGCCGACGAGCACGGGGTGGAGGTGCGCTTCGAGGCCGCGGTGGCCGGCGGCATCCCCATCATCAAGGCGCTGCGGGAGGGCCTGGCGGGCAACCGCATCGAGTGGCTGGCGGGCATCATCAACGGCACCGGCAACTTCATCCTCACCGAGATGCGCGACAAGGGGCGGGAGTTCGCCGATGTGCTGGCCGAGGCCCAGGCCCTGGGCTACGCCGAGGCGGACCCCACCTTCGACGTGGAGGGCATCGACGCCGCGCACAAACTGGTGATCCTGGCCTCCATCGCCTTCGGCATACCGCTGCAGTTCAAGTCGGTGTACACCGAGGGCATTACCCGCCTGACCACCCAGGACGTGGTGTACGCCCGAGAGCTGGGTTATATGATCAAGCACCTGGGCATCGCCAAGCAGAACGGCGAGGGCGTGGAACTGCGCGTGCATCCCACCCTGATTCCCGACAACCTGCTGCTGGCCGATGTCGACGGGGTGAAAAACGCGATCCTGGTGGAGGGCAACGCGGTAGGGCCGACGCTGTATTACGGTGCCGGTGCCGGCGGGGCGCCGACCGCGTCCGCGGTGGTGGCCGACCTGGTCGACCTCGCCCGGGACCTGGGCGTGGGCCAGGCCTGCCGGGTCCCGCCGCTGGGTTTCTCCCGGGACAACCTGCGCGACCTGCCGATCGTGCCGATGGAGCGCGTGGTGACACCCTGGTACCTGCGGATGGAGGTGGAGGACAAGCCCGGTGTATTGTCGAAGGTGGCGAGCATCTTCAGCGACCAGGGCATCAGCATCGAGGCCCTGATCCAGAAAGCGCCGGCCGAGGGGCAGACCCGGGTACAGCTGATCGTCATTACCAACAAGGCGATGCAGGGCAGCGTCGACCAGGCCGTCACCGCGATCGAGGCACTGGACACCATCGCCGGCAAGCTCACCCGTATCCGGGTGGAAGCGCTGGACGGCTAACCAACAGGGACAACACGACCGTGGAATACATCAGCACCCGGGGACAGGCCCCCGCACTGAACTTCGAGCAGGTACTGCTGACCGGCCTCGCGTCCGACGGCGGCCTGTACGTGCCGGCGACACTGCCGAGCTTCAGCCGCGACGAGATCGCGGCGATGGCGGCGCTGGATTACCCGCAGCTGGCGCTGAAAATCATTGCGCCTTTCGTC
>JAOUDU010000402.1 GCA_029859085.1 Gammaproteobacteria bacterium
AAATCCCGCAGGGCCCGCTCCCGGGCAGCTTCGATATCCGCCACCGTGCTGTAACGCAACAACAGTGATTCATCCCACTCCTTCAGGCGCTGCTGTTCGGCATTGGCGGCCGCTTCGAGTTGTTGCCGGGCGTTCTGGACTTTTTTCTCCTCCTCGGTCAGCTCCCGCGGGACCACCTGGATCACGATTCCCTCCATATTCAGGACCTCGTAACCCTTGCCCACATATTCGGCCGGCACCTGGTAGTCCACCACGGTAACGCCCTCGGCATTGGTGTACCGGTACAGATTCGCCGCATGGGAAACAGGCGCGAACAGGAACGCCATCGCGAATAACAGGGAGCCGGTCTTGTTGATTGTGGTCAGCATGCGCTCAATATAGAGTCTGGCCCCTGTCCTAACAAGTCAGACCCCGTACTTATCCCGATATTCCTTCATTGCCCCAAGGGAAGCCTTCATCTGGTCATCCCCTGCCTCCAGATATGAAATGATGTGATCCATATCGATGATGCTGAGCACCGGGACCCCGTAGGCCTGTTCCAGTTCCTGGATGGCGGACAGCTCCCCGCTGCCGCGCTCCTGCCGGTTGAGGCCCACCGCCACCCCGGCCAATTCGGCACCGGCGGCCGCGATCATGGCGATCACCTCGCGCACCGCCGTCCCCGCCGTAATGACATCATCGATAATGAGCACCCGGCCCCGCAGGGCCGCGCCTACCAGCACGCCACCCTCACCGTGGCTTTTGGCCTCCTTGCGGTTGTACGCAATAGGCATGTTGATGCCGTGGTGATCCCACAGCGCCACCGCTGTGGTGGTGGCAAGGGGTATGCCCTTGTAGGCAGGCCCCAGCAACACATCAAATTGCAGGCCGGAATCCACAATGCACCGGGCGTAGCAGCGGCCGAGTTCGGCCAGGGCCCGACCCGAGCAGAAAGCGCCGGCATTGAAGAAGTAGGGGCTGATCCGGCCCGATTTGAGGGTGAATTCGCCGAATTTCAGTACCTCGAGCTGACGCGCCAGTTCGATGAAATCAGTCTGGTAGGGATGCATATCGTTGCCAGGTCCTTGTATCAGGCTTTGTATTGTGCAAAAACCCCATATAAAATGCCCGCGCACACTGGAAATGTCCGCTTGATAATCAGCGCTGCCCGGGACCGTCCCGGCGGCAGGCGCCACCACAAGCAATAGCGGCATTGCCTGACGTTTTCTACATAGGATTTTGTACCCGGACCCCGAGTCTGGCAGGAGCGTGACTCTGCCGGCCCGGGATGCGCCATGATACACGGTCTCATTGGCAGGAGTCACGAATGAGAATCATCAGTTTCAGCGCTGACGGTATTATAAACGCCGCAGAAAAAGGATTTTACGACTGGCTGATCGAACAGGACGCGGATTTTATTTGCGTACAGGACCTGCGCTGCTCGGAGTACGACTTACAGGACAATAAGTACTTTCCCCAGGACTACAACGCCTATTTTCTCGATGATATCGATGGCAAGGCCAACGGCGTCGCCATTTACTGTCGCAAGTTGCCCAAGGCCATCATGACGGGGCTGGGATTTGCGGATTTCGACATGGAGGGGCGCTACATCCAGGCGGATTACGAAAACCTCAGTGTCGGCTGCCTGCTTGCACCCTACGCCGAACCCGGCAATGCCGGCCAGCTGGCGCACAAACTCGCCTTCTATGAACAGCTGGGCGGCCACCTGCAGAAGGTGCGCAACAAGCGCAGGGAGTTCATCATCTGCGGCAACTGGCACCTCGCCCACACCGCTGCCGACGTGCAGGATACCGACCGCAACAGCAATTCCCCCGGTTTCCTGACCGAGGAGCGCCAGTGGATGAATGAGCTGCTGAGCTCGGGGTATATAGACGCGTTCCGGGAGGTAAACTCAGACCAGGACGAATTCACCTGGTGGCCCGAGGGGGATCGCGGCAGCAACGGCTGGCGCTCGGATTTCCACATCATCTCCAAGGGCCTGCAATACACGGTCGACTACGGCGCGATCTACAAGAACAAGGAGTTCTCCACCCACGCGCCCATCATCATGGACTACGATATCGAGATCTAGCGACCTGCTAGCCAGCCAGCGCGGCCTTTTGCCTGGCGATCAGCTCGCTGATACCTCCCGCTGCCAGGTCCAGCATGCCATTGAGCTGCTCCCGCGCGAATGGCGCACCCTCTGCGGTACCCTGCACCTCGATAAAGCCCCCTGACTCACCCATGACCACATTCATATCGGTGTCCGCCGCCGAATCCTCGGGGTAGTCCAGGTCCAGCACGGGCACGCCCTGGAAGACACCCACCGATACGGATGCCACCATCTGGATAAGGGGATCCTGGGTGATCAGCTTCCGCCGCTGCAGGTGGTTGATAGCATCCACCAGTGCCACGCAGGCACCGGTTATGGCCGCCGTGCGGGTACCGCCATCGGCCTGGATCACGTCACAGTCAATATTGATGGTGTACTCCCCCAGCAGGGCAAGGTCGACCGCGGCCCGCAGGGAGCGGCCGATCAGGCGCTGGATCTCAACGGTGCGGCCACCCTGTTTACCCTGGCTCGCTTCCCGCGCCATGCGGGTGCCGGTGGAGCGCGGCAGCATGCCGTATTCGGCGGTCACCCAGCCCCGCCCCTCGCCGCGCATAAACCGGGGGACGCCCTGCTCCACTGAGGCTGTGCAGATCACCCTGGTATCGCCGAAGCCGACCAGCACCGAGCCTTCGGCGTGGCGGGTAAAGTTACGGGTAATGGTGATTTCCCTCAGTTGCGATGGCGTTCGGCCACTGGGTCTTTGCATGAACTGGCTCCGTCTGGTTGAACCCGGGAGTATACGCGAGCCCGGGGCGCGGCGGGTGGTAAAATGCGTTGCGGCCGCGCCCGGATGCCCGCCCCGGCTGGCCTGTAAGCCCTGTGCACAAGCTGGTACACTCAACGCCCTCGAAGTTTCACCTCCGGGTAACGTGATGATTCACAGCATGACTGCCTTTGCCCGTGAGAGCATGGCTACCGCCCAGGGCGTCCTGACCGTCGAGCTACGCTCAGTGAACCATCGCTACCTGGATTGCACCTTCAAGCTGCCGGACGCCCTGCGCTCCCTCGAACACCGCCTGCGGACTCTGGCTGGTTCCGCGATGAGCAGGGGCAAAATCGACTGCCTGGTCCGCCTCCAGGGCCACCCCGCCACCGGCGGCGAGCTGAAGGTGAACTCCGAGCAGCTGGACAAGTTGCTGGCGGCCGCCAGGCTGATCGGCGAGCGCATGCCCGGGATCCGGGCACCGAGCGCGCTCGAAGTACTGCAATTCCCCGGCATTTGCGCCGCGGATGAGTCTTCCGAGGAGGAGTTACAGAAGTCTGCTGAAAACCTGTTCCGCACGACCATCGACAACCTGCTGGCAAACCGGCAGCGCGAGGGCGAGAAGCTGGCGGGCATGGTACTGGACCGACTGCAGCAGGTGGAGACCGCCGTGGCGGCAACCCGCGAGCTGCTGCCGGCGCTCAGGCAGCTGCAACGGGATCGCATCCTGGCCCGCATCGCGGAGCTGGACATAGAGATAGACCACAACCGGCTGGAACAGGAACTGGTTCACCTGGCGCAAAAAGCCGACGTGGAAGAGGAGCTCGACCGCCTGGAGGCCCACATTGGCGAGGTGCGTCACACGCTGGAAAAAGGCGGCCCCTGTGGCCGACGACTGGACTTCCTGATGCAGGAGCTCAACCGCGAGGCCAATACCCTCTCGTCAAAATCGGTCGCCAGCAATACCACCCAGAACGCGGTGGAGCTGAAGGTTCTGATAGAGCAGATGCGC
>JAOUDU010000403.1 GCA_029859085.1 Gammaproteobacteria bacterium
GAGGGCTCAGAAAATGAACATTCGCAAGATAACACTCATGGCTGGTTTGATTTTCGCCACATTGAATTCCGCCGCCTTCGCCTGGGACCACCCCGGCCACATGACGACAGCCGCCATCGCGTATGCCGAAGTCGAGCGGCAGCGTCCGGAACTGATGGACAAGATCGGCATGCTCTTCCTGGCCCACCCCGAGCCTGCGCCTTTCTGGGTTGCCGCGGGAGCAGCCCGGGGCAAGGAGGCCACCCGGCGCAAGTTTATTGAATGCGCGCGCTTTGCCGACGATATCAAGTTTTCGGCCGAGTTTCCGGCGGGCAATGCCGCAGCAGCTATGAGTTATGTGGAGGACCCGGTCAACGGTAAGCCCATACCGCTGCACATACTCTGGGACAGTAACGCGCTTCGGAGTCCCAAACTGGAGGATGTCGATCGCTACGCCGGGGAACTCATGAAAAAATATCCGCGCTCCTCTTTCCCGGAGCTTTTGGAACACCCCTACAACGGCCCCGACGCCTTTACCACCTGGGCACGGGAAAGCTATGCGATAGCTGCAGATTGGGCGTATAAGGGGGTCGAGACCCGCCCGGATCCTGATCTGGGCCAGGATACCGACAGGTTGATCAAGAACATGGTGAAATACATACTCGAGGGAGTGGCGCCAGTGGATGAGGCTCCGAAATTGCCCGAAGGATACTGGGAGAAACTGCAGGTCACCAGCGCGCAGCGTATTACCCTGGCAGGTTACCGCATAGCGGACCTTATTCTCGCAGCCGCTGATAATATCGAAAAGCAAAGGGCGTTCATGACCAGGTGATTCGATCGGGGTTGGCGAAACCGTGAGTTACCATTCGATAAACTGCTAAGGTGATACCAATGAGAAAGACAGCGAATTCTCTCAAGAAAATTGTATTTTTACTGGCCATTGCCACACTGGCCGCCTGCACTACCAGCAAGACAGCTCCACCGGTATCGGAGCAGGTGCAGGAGATCGCGCCGGGGTTCCTGCAGGGTTATCTGACCCAGGAGGATCAATTGGACAGCAAGAAGTTCGTGCCCCCCGCTCCCGGTGCGGACTCGCCCCGGCAGGCACTGGATACTGCCTGGGCCAACAATATGCTGAAACTGCGCGGCACCGCGCGCTGGGACCAGGCGATACGCGATGCGGACCTGCACTTTCCGGCGGCGGCGAATGCCTTCTCCTGCTCCCTGGGCATCCCGGTAACCGAGGAGGATACCCCCGCACTGTATATGCTGCTGCGGCGCACCCTGACGGATGTCGGCCTGGCCTCGTATTCCGCCAAGAACGCCTACCAGCGGGAGCGCCCCTTCATGGTCAACGGGCAGCCGATTTGCACTCCTGACGAAGAGGAGATGCTGCGCAAGGACGGATCCTATCCGTCCGGCCACACCTCGATCGGCTGGGGCTGGGCGCTGATCCTGACCGAGTTGTCGCCGGCCCAGACTGATTCTCTTGTTGCCAGAGGCCGTTCTTTTGGCGAGAGCCGCAACGTCTGCAATGTGCACTGGTACAGCGACGTGGTAGCGGGGCGCATGGTGGCTGCAGCCGCCGTTGCCAAGCTGCACAGCAAGCCCCAGTTCCTGGCAGCGATGGATGCGGCAGGCAAAGATATCGCCAGGGCGCGGGCGGCGGGACTCACCCCCAGGGTCGACTGCGAAGCCGAAGCCAGTGCCCTGGCGGTACCGCTGCAATAGCACAGATCGACTGCACCGGTATTGCACTGCCGGCGGTACCGGAGTAACGGGCAGCTCTTGCCGGGAATGGCGACAGGAACAACGCCATCCCGCCAGCGCTAGTGCGGCCTCAAAGAGGCCAGAGGACGAGAAATTACCTTCGATTAATCTTCCCGGGCTGTCACCTGCGCGACAAGTAGGGGACCGTGTTTCGTTGTAACTTTGGCGATCAAGTAGTTTTTATAAGACCGTCACAACCGCGAGGCCCGGCCATGACACACAAACCGCATACCAAATTGAACGTTCTCTGCTGCGCCACCGTCGCGGCCGTATTCAGCCTGCCCGCCCTCGCCCAGGAGGGGATGCTGGAAGAAGTGATCGTCACCGCCCAGAAGCGGGCGGAAGACCTGCAGGACACGGCCATCGCGATCACCGCCATCAGCGCCTCCACGATGGATGACCTGAATATCAGCAACAGCGAGGATTACGAGGCCATCGTGCCTTCGCTGTCGGTACGGACATCACCCAACCGTCTGTTCCTGCGGGGTATCGGCCGGGTCACCAACAGCCTGGGTACGGAACCCGGGGTCGCGGTCTACCTGGATCAGGTTTACACCTCCGAGATTGGCGTTCTGGGACGCGCAAGCTCCCTTACTACACAGCAGCTCGACGTGCTGCGCGGACCCCAGGGCACACTTTTTGGCCGCAACGCCACCGGTGGCGCCGTCAGTGTTACCTCCAAGCGGCCAACCCGGGAGTTCGAGCACGAGCTGCGGGCGACCGGCGGTAACTACGGCACATTCAACTGGGGTGGCGCGTCATCCGGCCCGATTACCGACGACCTGGGCTACCGGGTGTACGCCTATGGCGACAGCCACGATGGCTACATCAAAAACCAGAGTGGCAAGGATCTCTTCGACGAGGACCACACAGGGTACGGCGCCCAGCTCAGCTGGGATGCGACCGACAACCTCAATATCTGGCTCAGCTGGGCGACGGACCGGACCGATGACATCCGCAGCGGCGTCAATTTCGGCGGCTACCTGATCACACCATACCGACCAGACCTGAAGAGCCAGGACGGGTTCCTTTTCAGTGAGCAATACGGCTGGAACCGGGAAAACCCGACCGTGAGGGATCGCTACAAGGTGGACCAGAACGACGAACTCAGAACCAAGGACTTCAACAACAACAAGTACATCACCCATGTCACCTGGGACCTCGACGATGTCACCGTCAAATACATCGGTGGATATTTCGAGGGAGACTATACCTCGAAGAACGGCGACCTGGGCATGACCTCCAATCCCGACAACCGGGTGGTGGAAGGGGCGGCACAGAACTCGGAAAGCTACAGCCACGAGCTGCAGTTGATTTCCGCCAGCGATGGCCCGCTGCAGTGGGTAACTGGCCTGTATTACTACCACCAGAGCGTAGAACAGCCCTACACGATCTCCAGCCTCGAAGCCGACTACCTGCGGAACACTGTGCCGGTCGACGAACTGTACGACAAGGCTGCGGTACAGCCCAACCTGAACCCGGCAGCTCCGTGGCAGTACTGGCAAAACGGTGACCTGGACGTCGACTCCTGGGCCGCCTATGCGGATGGCAACTATACCTTCAGCGAAAGCTGGAAGCTGACTGCGGGCATTCGCTATTCCTATGACGAAAAAGAGGGCAACGAGGCCAACTATATCGTCGCCGACCCCAACGCAGTCCCCGGCGCCGATGCGCTCTTCCCCGTGTGGACGGCCCTGGGCTTCCCGAGCGACTGTTGCGGCCTGCTGAGTGCCGATCCGGATCTCAACGAGCGCAAGATCGATGATGACTGGAACAATGTGTCCGGGCGCGTGGTGCTCGACTATATGTACAGCGACGACCAGATGATGTACGCCAGCATCTCCACAGGCTATAAGGCGGGGGGGTTCCGGCTTGGCTCCCTGCAGGAAAACCCCAGCTTCGACCCCGAGGAAGTCACCTCTTATGAGATAGGCTACAAGGGTACCTATGCAGATGTGTTGCGGATAAATGCGGCAGCCTATTTTTACGACTACAGTGACATGCAGGTGCTGGTGCCTTACCTGAACGATGTAAACCTGCCGGT
>JAOUDU010000404.1 GCA_029859085.1 Gammaproteobacteria bacterium
CGGTCCCCGGGCCGGGGACCAAGGGTCGCTGTTAAACACTTGTCCTGCGGGCCCTGGGGGGGTAGTCTTCGCGCCGAGTCGGTCAGGCGATCGCTCCCGGGCCGCTTTAGGGCGGTGCGGGGGAGGAAAGTCCGGGCTCCGCAGGGCAGAGTGCCAGGTAACGCCTGGGGGGCGAGAGCCTACGGAAAGTGCAACAGAGAGTATACCGCCCAAAAATTGCGAGGAATCGGGGTCTGACCCCTTTTTACTGGTGGTTTGAGTGCCGTTTACGGCTGGGTAAGGGTGAAATGGTGCGGTAAGAGCGCACCGCGCGGCTGGCAACAGGCGCGGCGATGGTAAACCCCACTCGGAGCAAGACCAAATAGGAATCCGTCAGCTGTGGCCCGCAGTGGATTCGGGTAGGTCGCTACAGGCAGGTGGTGACACCTGTCGCAGATGAATGATCGTCCACGACAGAACCCGGCTTATCGACCGACTCTTCTTTTCTTTCACGGCCCCCGCCAGGGTGGCCGCCCCAGTGTTTATTGCCTCTTTTATCCCCGTCCGGGGCCCTGGCCATGTGGCCAGGCCTTCGCACCGGGGGCTTCGCGAATCCCTTATACTTTTTCCTGCTAAATAATAATTTTTTACATAGTAAATTAGACTGTAAGTTAAAGTAGATCCTCAACTATATCGTTTACTGTTCTGTTTTAGAGCATTATTTCGATATGGCCACCTCTCGTCCCGCTGCGATTTTCCCCCCCGAAGTTGCGCTAATTGACTGAAATTAAAACGTTTTTCTCTCCGCGCGGCTTGACACTTTCTCGGTGGCGGACCTATAGTGTCGAAAAGTGGAAATAAGTGGGAATTTCTGGCTTTAAGTGGTTTTTAAGGTCGGTCAAGTGGGGAATCCAGGCATGTTTCGCGGCGTACAACATATCAACATGGACGCGAAGGGCCGGCTGGCAATGCCGGCCCGCCAGCGCGAGCCGTTGTTGAGTGAGTGCGGTGGCAAGGTCGTGGTAACCATCGACACCCAGTCCGCCTGCCTGGCGATCTATCCCCTGCCCGAGTGGGAGCGTATCGAGCGCGACATCCAGAACCTGCCCGCCCTCAAGCCGGCAGTGAAGCGGTTCCAGCGCCTGATGCTGGGATACGCCACTGACCTGGAGCTCGATGGCAACGGCCGCATGCTGTTGCCGCCGCCTTTGCGCGAATACGCCCAACTGGACAAGAAACTGGTGCTGGTGGGGCAGGGCAACAAGCTTGAGTTATGGTCCGAGCCGCTCTGGCTGGCCGAGCGCGAGCAGGCTCTGCAGGATTCCGGTCCCGAGGCTGAATTGCCCGAAGAATTAATGTCGCTGACCCTGTAGGTGAGAGCAATGCATCAGACAGTTCTGTTGCGGGAAGCAGTAGATGCTCTGGTGACTCACCCCGGCGGCTTTTACGTCGATGGAACCTTCGGCCGCGGCGGTCACAGCCGCAGCCTGCTGGAGCGGCTCGATGCCGGTGGCAGGGTGCTGGGGGTGGATAAAGACCCCGCGGCGCGGGAAGTGGCTGAGCAGTTGGCCCGGACCGAGTCCCGGTTCTGTTTTTTCCACGGCTCTTTCGCCGAGCTCCCCGGGGAGCTGCGGCGACTGGGCGTCGATGCGGTGGATGGCATCCTGCTCGACCTCGGTGTGTCCAGTCCGCAGCTGGACGACAGTGAGCGGGGTTTCAGCTTCCTGCAGGACGGCCCGCTGGATATGCGGATGGACACCACCCGGGGTGAAACGGCTGCCCAGTGGCTGTCCCATGCCGGGGTGGATGAAATCGCCCGGGTGCTCAAGGAGTATGGCGAGGAGCGCTTCTCCCGCCGTATCGCGGCGGCCATCGTCGCCGCGGGGAGCGAACAGGCCATCACCTCCACGGGCCGGCTGGCCCAGGTTGTCAGCGCCGCCAATCCCAAATGGGAAAAGCACAAGCACCCCGCCACCCGGGCTTTCCAGGCTATTCGCATCCAGGTCAACCGCGAACTGGATGACCTGAAGGAATTGCTGGCGGCGGCGCTGGACATGTTGCGGGTAGGCGGCCGGCTGGTGGTGATCAGTTTTCACTCGCTGGAGGACCGCATGGTGAAGCGCTATATGCGCGACATGGCCAGGGGCGAGCAATTCCCGATGGGGGTGCCGGTCAGGGACAGCGCCCTCAACCGGCGCATGCGGCTGGTGGGGAAGGCTGTGAGGGCCAGCGACGATGAAGTGGCGGGTAATGTTCGATCCCGCAGCGCCATCATGCGCGTTGCGGAAAAAATCAGCTGACCCCCGGGTCGGCCTAATAAAGTGGGTAGCCAGGCGTAGTGACGGCACAGCCAACAGTTGATACATCGACATCCAGCCGCCGGCTGGCATGGCTTATTGCCGGCCTGGTGGTGCTTATCCTGGCTTCGACTTTCGCGGTAATTCGCACCACGCACGCCTGCCGGGCAATGTACGAGCAGCTGCAGGAACTGGAGTCATCCCAGTGGTATCTGCAGGAAGACTACGGCCGCCTGCTGCTGGAGCACAGCACCTGGGCGTCCCACTACCGCGTGGAGAAAGTCGCTGAGGAAGAGCTCGGCATGCAGGCCCCCGGGCTGGCCCAGATCAAGGTACTGCCGCGATGAGGCGCAGCGTGCAGGAGAAGCCCGAGTCCCTGGTTCGCTTCTACCTGGTAGTGGCGGTGCTGCTTACCCTGCTTGCGCTGCTGGTGGGGCGCGTACTGTCGCTGCAGATCATCGATACCGAGCGGGGTTACGAATTCCTGCAGGACCAGGGTGAGATGCGCTCCGTGCGCACCGCAGAGATTCCCGCCTACCGCGGTGTGATCACCGACCGCCGCGGCGAGCCGCTGGCGGTGAGTACGCCGGTGATCTCGATCTGGGCAAACCCCTCGGTGCTGGCGTCATCCGACCGGCTCCCTGAGCTCGCCGACGCCCTCGGCCTGAAACTGGCGACGCTGAATGAGCGCCTGGCCCGCTACCAGGGCAAGCAGTTCATGTACCTGCAGCGCCATATGGTGCCCGCGGACGCCCGCGAAATCCTGGCCCTGAAGATCAAGGGAGTGAGCGGCGAGCGCGAGTACCAGCGCTTTTACCCGGCGGGGGAGGTCGCTTCCCAGCTGGTGGGTTTCACCAATGTGGATGACCAGGGTATCGCCGGGCTGGAGCTGGCTTACGACGACTGGCTCAAGGGAGTGCCCGGCAAGAAAAAGTATATCAAGGACCTGCATGGCGAAGTGGTGAGGGATATCGGTGTGATCGAGCCGGCCCGCCCCGGCAGGGACCTCCGTCTCAGCATCGACCTGCGCCTGCAATACCTCGAGCACCGGGAGTTGCGCAAGGCGGTGACCGCCATCGGTGCCGACTCGGGCTCGATCGTCACGCTGGACGCCCATACCGGCGAAATCCTGGCGATGGTGAATTACCCCGCCTACAACCCCAACAGCAGCAAGGGAGCCGATCCGGCCAGCATGCGCAACCGCGCGGTTACCGATGTCTACGAGCCTGGCTCCACGATGAAAACCCTGACCCTGGTGGCGGCACTCGAGAGCGGCCGCTTCACTACCCAGACCATGATAGATACCAACCCGGGGCGCATCCGGGTCGGTCCCAAAGTGTATCCGGATCCGCGCAATTACGGCCTGATCAGCGTGTCCCGCGTCATCGAAAAATCGAGCCAGGTGGGGGTAACCAAGATCGCTCTCGACCTTGGCCACGAGCCCATTCGGGAGGTGTTCAACCGCTTCGGCATCGGGCATGCGCCCGGCACGGGTTTCCCCGGGGAGAGCGCG
>JAOUDU010000011.1 GCA_029859085.1 Gammaproteobacteria bacterium
ACCGGCGGCGGAACTGGAGCCACTGTTGGCACCCTGGCACTTCATGCAGCAGATCCAGGCAATGACCGGGACGGCCGTAACAGGGCCCAGGGCGGGGTTGGTGGGCGTATAGGCTGGGGCGCCGGCGCCGGCTTGTCTCCGCGGTTGGTAGCAGTGTGCAAGCTGGGCCAGGAGGCGATGTTTTCACACCCTGGCAGTGCTGTCACCTGGGTCGGGCGGGGCGTGGCGGGGCAGGGTGAGCACCACCGCGAGGCCGGTGCCGGTATTTTCCGCCCATATCCGGCCGCCGTGCCGGGCGATGGCGCGCCTGGCGATGGCCAGGCCCATGCCGTAACCCCCGTGGTCCCGGGAGCGGGCGGTGTCGGTGCGATAGAAAGCCTCGAAAATCTTCTCCAGCTCCGCCTCTGGTACACCGCCGCCATGGTCGGTCACCGTAACCCGGTAGTGATCCGGTGTCTGCTCCAGGTTCACCTCGACGACAGAGCCGGGCGCGGTGTGACCCAGGGCATTGCGCAGCACATTCTCCAGGCTCTTGCGCAGCAGGTCACCGGAGCTTGCCACGACGGCCTCGTCGACACTGTACTCCAGCACCGTCCTCTGGGCCCGGGCGGCCCCCTCAAAGTTTGCGTCGCTGCATAATTGTTGCAACAGCGGCACCAGGTCGATGTGATCTTCCAGCGCAACATCCCCACCCTGGCTGTCCAGCAGCTGGCCGATCAATTCCTCGAGGCGCTCCGTTTCAGTTTCGATGCGCCGCAGGTAGTCCGCTGTAGCGGCCGGGTTTTCCTGGGCGAGGGCCAGCGCAATTCGCAGTCGCGACAGGGGTGAGCGCAACTCGTGGGACACGTCTCCCAGCAGGCGTTTCTGCGCCTCGATGCGCTCCTGCAGTTGCTGCGCCATGCTGTTGAAATCCCTGGCGAGCTCGTCGGTCTCATCCCCGCCCCGGCTGCGTACCAGCAGCCGGGTGTCGAGCTGGCCGTTGGCCAGGTGGCGCGATGCGAGCTGCAGCTTTTTGATCCGACTGGTCAACAGGCGCGAAAGCAGGTAGCAGACCAGGCCGCTGATCAGTATCGCCACGGCGATACGCAGCCACAGGCGGCTGCCCAGCAGGCCCAGTAGCACATGCCTGGGCGGCTGGAATACGAATACAGCCCGCAGCAGGCCGTGATCGGGGCGGTAGATTTCCTGGGCGAGCAGGCGCTGTCCGCCGGCCCGCATAAGCGCGCGGCGCCGGGGACCCTGCAACTGCCCCGCTATTTTCGCGACGCTGGCCGGCACTGCCCGCCCCAGCAGGTCCGTCCCCGCGCGGTCGAGCAGGTAGATATCGACCTCGTGATCGGCGCTGGCCCGGGCCAGCAGTGCGCGGGTGGCGGTCTCGTCCAGGTTCTGCAGGTCGTAGATCATCCGCAGCACAAAGCGCGGGGGCGGACCGTCAGGCCTGCGCTCGATCGCGTCGCGATCGGGGCTGGTATCGAAGTACTCGCTGGCGAGCATCCAGCTCGCCAGCACGGCTATGGTGGCCAGCCAGAAGCCGATGAATATCTTGCCGAACAGGTGCAGGCGCGGGGTCACGGGGTCCTGTCGCCGCTGTTGACGGTAAACTGGTAGCCGCTGCCGCGTACGCTGACGATCAGGTTGTCCCCCCCCAGCGCCGCAATTTTGCGGCGCAGTTTGCTGATGTGCACGTCGACGCTGCGGTCGTAGGCAGCCAGGGGCCGCCCCAGCGCCCGCCGGCAAAGCGATTCCTTATCCACGACGGTTCCCGCGTCCGCCATTAGCGCAGCCAGCACATTGAACTCGGCGGAGGTCAACTGCAGATCGGCGCCCGCGAAGGTGGCGCTGCGACCGGCGGTATCCAGGCGGGTCTGCCCCACCACCAGTTCACTCCCCCGGGTGTCTCCACTCACAGCGCGGGAACGGCGCAGTATCGCGCGCAGCCTGGCGGCCAGTTCGCGTGGGTTGCAGGGTTTGGGCAGGTAGTCGTCGGCGCCCATTTCGAGACCCACAATGCGGTCCGTGTCCTCGCCCCGGGCGGTCAGCATCAGGACCGGGGTGGTGGTGAATCTGCGCAGGCTGCGCAGCACTTCCAGCCCCTGCAGGCCGGGCAGCATGATGTCCAGCACGATGACGTCGTAGACGTGGTCGCGACAGTGGGTGACTGCAGCGGCGCCATCGTGGCAAGCGCTCGCCGCAAACCCTTCCAGCAACATGAACTCAGCCAGCAGGGCGCACAGCTCCCGGTCGTCATCGATGATCAATACTGTGGCGCTCATGGTGCTCCCCCTGTATCGGCAGGGCGATAGTGTGTATAACAGTGCCGGAGTTGTCACCCGGCGGCCACTGTCTGACACGGTTCTTAACAATTCTTTACCCTGTAATCGAGCAACGTTACCTGCCGGTACCCTAGACTTGGCGTCGAGGGTGTCGGGATAACCCGGCCACCGAGCCGTAAACTGCAAAGGAGAGTAGATTATGAGCAGTAAATTGAAAATGTGGCTGTGTGGCGCCGTGTTGGCGGGTGCCGCAGCGGTGTCGGTGGGAGCCGCGGCCATGGGTCCCCCCCCCGAGGGCATGCAGCCTGACCCGGTCCGGATGCTGGAACATATGGGCAAAAAGCTGGATCTCAGCGCCGATCAGCAATCCAAAATCGAAGGGCTGGTGAAGCAGGCCCGCGAGGCCACCGCGGCCGACCAGAAACGCATGCAGGAACTGCGGGCTGAAATGCAGGGCATGCGGGAAAGCTTTGATGCGACCAGGGCCCGCAAGACCGCCGATGAAATCGGCCAGGTCACCGGCCGCCTGGTATTCCAGGCCAGTGAAACCTGGTCCCAGGTGTACCAACTGCTGAATGCGGAGCAGAAGGCAAAACTCGACGCCATGATGGCGAAACGGGGCGAGCGCCGTAACAAGTTGCGCCCTCAGAGCGCGCAACCGTCAGAATCAAAGAGCGCCCCGCCAGCACCATCGACCAGCCAGTAATAGACAGTGCTGCCGGTTCAACCGGGTTTGTCGGCTGTGAAAAGGGATCCCGGCCGACGCTTACAATTCCTGTACTGACAGGCCCAGTTCCTCCCGCAGGCCGGCGGTCGCCTCCAGCTTGCTGCTGTTGGTGATCACCGCGGTGCTCGCCAGTTCCGGGCGCAGGTAGGTCTCGGTCACCCGGTGCAGGTCATCCAGCGTAACCGCCAGCACCCGCTGGCGGAACTGCTCGCGCTGGTCGTGGCTGCGGCCGAACAGGCGGTTGTGGAAATGCTGCTTGGCCTCCCCGGCGGGAGAGCCTGGCTTGTCCAGGCTGCCGATAACCCCCAGGATTGATTCTTCCAGCGCGCGGTATTCATGACTGTTACCCAGCATCCAGGCGATGGCACCATCGAAGTCCTGCAGGGTTTCCGCCAGGCGCGGGTCGCGGTAGGAGTAGAAGCGGAAAGCGGCAATGCCGGAATCCTGGGAGGCCCCGCCACCATAGGCGCCGCCCTGCTCCCTGATGGCCCGGTGCAGGAAACCGTTGCGCAAAAATCCGCCCAGTACGGTGAGCGCGGCGGCATCCGGGTGCTGCACCGCCACTGTCGGGTAGGCGCGGGCACAGAAATTCACCTGGGTATTGGTGACCCACAGCTCGGCGCGACGCTCCCGGCAGGGCGCCAGGGCAAAGGCTTGCGCGCCGCCGTCCTGCTGGCCGCCGTCCCAGGTTTGCGCGGCAATGGCCGCGACCTCCGCGGTCCTGTGATCCTCCGCTATGACCAGCAACTGGCGGGGCATTGCCGTGACGCGCCGGTGCAGGTCGCCCAGGTTCCCGGCGAAACGGGCCAGGCTTGCGTCGTCCCGCAGGCTGTCGTCCAGCGCCCGCAGTTCGCGGATGCCTGCCAGTCCGGACAGTTCATGGTTGAGCCGGGCGAGGGGACTCATGCCGGCGCAGGCGGCGGCCATGGCCAGGCCGTGGCCGTTGCCGGTAATTGATTGCTCGCGCCGGGCGCGCTGCTGGCTGACCAGCTCGCGCATCCGGTCGTGTTCGTCGAAACGCACCGTTTCGAGGGTGTCGCGCATCAGTCGGGCCTGTTCCTGCGCATTGCGCAGCAAGGCCTTGGAGGAGAGCACTATTCGCGCCTTCACCGCCTGTTCGTCGTCCACCGCGCCGCGCATCGAGGAGTAGGCATTGATTGCCCCCACGGTGGCGGACTGGCGATGCTGGGCCTCGAGATAGCTGCTGCCGCCCAGTCCCAGCTCGGTCAGGATATGTGTATACAGCGGCAGGATATGCAATTGAGCAGGTTCCAGCGCGGGCAGCGATGTCACCACCTGCTGGTAGACCAGGCCGTTGGTACCCCGGCCATAGGTGGTCAGCGGGATGCCCTGCTCATTGCTCTCCCGGTAGTCCAGGTCCGGCAGGCTGGCGGGCACATCGCTGAGTTCCACCTTGGGCAGGATGTCCGCGTCATCGATGCGCTGCTGGCGCCGGGTGAGGTCTTCCGCCAGCTGCACTACCTGGGCCCGGCTTTCGTCGCTCATCGCGGCCTTGATCCGGGCCAGGCGGGCGGCCTCGGCGGCACTGCGCTGCGCGGACAGGGTCGTATCGGGCGTCATCACCAGGGTCACCCGGTGCGGGTTGTCCAGCAGCAGGCGCCTGGCCAGCTGGCGGACATAGAGGGGGTCCTCGATCCGGGTGCGCAGCGCGGCAATGACCGGCTCCAGGTCCAGCACCGCGATCGGGTCGCTGTAGTGGGTGGCGCAACCCAGGGCCTGCAGGATCAGCTGCAGGCCGTAGGGGTAACCGTCACCGCTGATCTCGCGCTGGTGCAATTCCAGCTGGTGCAACACCGCTTCCATCCGGTCATGGCTCACGCCTTCGGTGGCCACCCGCTCCAGGACATCCAGTACCAGTGCCTCCAGGGCATCGGCGTTTTCCGCTTCGCTGCCTTCGATACCGCAGCAGAACACCATCTCCCGCATGCCGTCCTCGAGGCCGCACAGGGGAGAGGGCGACTGGCCGAGCCTGGTGGTCTCCAGCGCTTGCTGCAGCGGTGAAGCGCTGTTGTCCAGCAGCACGCTCGCGAGCAGCTGCGCCTCCAGCAACTGTTCCAGGTCGGTACTCTCCCCCAGCAGCCAGCCTATGACGATGTGGGTTTTCTTGTCGGTGGAACCTTTCTCATCGTAGGCGTAGCTGCCGTTTATCCGCAGGGGCGCTTTTCGGCGCTGCTCGGGCTGCACCCTGATACGCTGGTCCAGCTGCCTGAAACGGCTCAGGGCGCGGGCCTCGAATACCGCCTGGTGCTCCATCGCGGGAATGTCACCGAAGGTCATGAAGATCGCATTGGTCGGGTGGTAGTGACTGCGGTAAAACGCATTGAGCTGGTCGTAACTCAGGTCGGGAATATGTTGCGGATCCCCGCCGCTGTTGTAGTGGTAGGTGGTGGTGGGAAACAGGTGCTCGCACAGGGTGTTCCACAGCACGCTGCTGACGGAACTCATTGCGCCCTTCATCTCATTGAACACGACCCCCTTGAACACCAGGTCGCTGTCGGGGTTGCCCGGTTCGGCAAACTCCACCCGATGCCCCTCCTGGGCGAAATCAAGCGGGTCCAGCCGCGAGAAGAACACCGCGTCCAGGTAGACGTCCAGCAGGTTGTCGAAATCCTTGCGGTTCTGGCTGGCGAAGGGGTAGGCGGTCCAGTCCGAACTGGTGAAGGCGTTCATGAAGGTATTGAGGGAGCGCCGCAGCATCATGAAGAACGGGTCCCGCACCGGGTAGCGCTGGCTGCCGCACAGGGCGGTGTGTTCGAGGATGTGCGCGACCCCGGTGGAATCCTGGGGCACGGTGCGCAGGGCCACCAGGAATACGTTCTCGCTGTTCTGCGAGGCCAGGTGGTAATGCACGGCACCTGTCTTGCGGTGCTCGTATTGCTCCACCGTGATGTTGAGTGAGTCGATCGTCTGCTGGCGGATGGGGCTGAACGAGGGGTGTGCCTTGGGAAGTGCGGTGCTGCCAATACTCATTTGAGGTCCCTGGGGGAAGTTGATAACAAAAAGTTGATAACAAAAAGTTGAGAGCGGAAAAAGACGAGTATTCTACCGCGTTTCCGGGGCGGCCTGCGCCGGTACCAGTTCTATTCGGTACAGGAAGGGCCAGTCCTTGCCGGTAACCCATATACCACCGTCCGCCGGGTTGCGGGCAATACCGTTGAGAACGTCATCGCTGGGATCCATGTCAGCCGGGCGCTGCATGATGGGCAGCAGGCCTCGCAGGTCGATGCTGCCCTCCACCTCCCCGCTGGCCGGGTTGATGATGACGATGCGATCGGTCAGCCACACATTGGCCCAGATCCGGCCATCGATCCATTCCAGTTCGTTGAGGCGGGTGACCGGTTTGCCGTCCTCGGTCACCGTGATGGCGCGGGTGATCCTGTGCTGCTCGGGGGAAATGAAAAACAGGCGGTCGCTGCCGTCGCTGTAGATCAGCTGTTTGCCGTCATTGGTCAGGCCCCAGCCCTCCCCCGGAATCTGCATGCGCTCGATACCGGTCAGGTCGTCCCTGTTGTATACCAGCAACAGGCGGGCGCGCCATGTCAGCTGGTACAACCGGTCACCCAGCACGGTGAGCCCCTCGGCCCAGAGGCGCGCGTCCATTTTTCGCTCGACATCGAGCTTGCCGGTGGCGAAATCGAATCGCAGCAGCCGTGATTTGCCCCAGCCACCGCTACTGGCATAGAGCTGGCCATCCACGATTTCCAACCCCTGGACGTGGACCTGGGGCGCCAGGGCTTTCTGCTCGAGCACTTTGTAACCGTACTGCTGAGCGGCAGAGACGGCGTTGGAGAGTAGCGCGAGTAGCACCAGTAATGGCAGGGAGCGGCACATGGCTAGATCCGGTTGCGGCTGAGGTCGCGGATTATAAACCGCGCGGGTGCCAGGGCGCGACAAAGCTCGCGACCCAATGGCGGCGGCTCCGCGCAGATCTGGCTGGCCAGAAGCTCCGCTGCCAGGGGTGTGGAGCTCAGGCCGCGGGAGCCGTGGGCGGTGCTCAGGAAGAGCCCGTTCAGGTATTCACCCCGCTGTGGGATCGCCTGTCTGGCGTTGCTGCGCAGGCCGGCGAAATCCCGCAGGAAGGCCTCCCTGTCGGGCACCGGCCCCACCAGGGGCAGGTAGTCGGGGCTGGCGCAGCGGAAGCCCACCTTACCCCCGAGCGTCGCACTGTCGTGTTGTTCGAGGCTCTCCTGCCAGGCGGGAACGGCCCGGGCCAGGCTCGCGATGTTGCTGGCGTGGTCCGCGGCGCGCAGGGCCGGGTCGCTGTCATGGGGGCCGAAGGTGGCGCCTATGCAGTGGGCGCCGGCGCGTGCCGGGGCGATGTAGCCCTCGTGGCAAAGGGCCGCGCGCAATGCGCCGGAGGCAGCGCTGGCCGGCAGCCGGGTGGTCTGGCCGCGTATGGACTGCAGCGGGAGCCACCCCAGCATTTCCATCCGCGCGCTGGATGTGCCCGCGGCGATGACCGCGCAGGGGGCTTCCCAGGTCCTGCCGGCGCCATCGCTGGCCCTCCAGCCGGCCGCCGTCGCACTGAGCCGTATTTCCCCGCAGCATTCCAGCAGCTGGATGCGCGGGTGGCTCGCCAGTGAGCGGCACACCGCTGCGGGGTGTAACCAGCCGGAGCGCGGGAACCAGTAACCGGCGGCGGGCTGGTCGATGCCCAGCAGCGCCGCTGCCTGTGCCGCTTCCAGTACCCGGGCCAACTCCGGCACGGGTGCCAGGGCGGCGTCCAACACCCGCATTTCTTCCGTATCCGCGCTCTGGTGAAAACTGCCGCACAGGGCACCGTCGATTCCTTCCGCCAGCGCGCCGGTGGCGAACAGGTTCCGGTAGAATTCCGAGCTGAAACAAAAACTCTGCAGGCTGAAATCAGCGAGCGCCGAATGCTTGCGCGACAGCCGGGTGTAGAGAATGCCCTGCTCGTTGCCCGATGCGGCACCGGCGAGGGAACCCCGTTCCAGCAGGATAACCTCTACCCCGCGACGCGCGAGCGCGGCGGCGACGGTACACCCGGCCAGGCCCGCACCCAGCACGATGGCACGCCCGGGTGCAGCAGCGTTTGTGGCGGGGATATCCCAGGGCATCGGGGTCGGCTGCGGCAGTGGCGGCGTCGGGTCGGCGAGCCGCCCCCGCAGGCACTCCCGCTTGCGGCCGTACCCGGGGACCCTGGCCACCGTAAAGCCGGCGCTGACCAGTTGCCGGCGCACTTCGCCGGCGGCGGTGAAGGTCGAAAAACTTCCTCCCGGGTGGCTCAGCCGGGCCACGGCCCCCAGTACCTGCGGTTGCCACATGGCTGCATTGCGGGCGGGGGCGAAACCGTCGAGGTACCAGGCGTCGACCATCGCCAGGCCGCGACTGGCAAGGTCCGGCAGGGCTTCGGCGACGTCTTCCCACCACAGGTCGAGGGTCAGGCGACCCGCTTCGAATATCAGCCGGTGCTGACCAGGGACCAGCCCCGGGTAGCTTGCCAGCAGCTGGTTTGCCAGCGGCGCGAGTTCCGGCCAGGCGGACAGGGCCCTTGCCAGGTCCTCCCGGGCCAGGGGATGTTTCTCCACTGACAGGTAGTGCAGGTCGGGCGCTGTCGCGGCTGCGCCGCGCCAGGCCTGCCAGGTGAGGAGGAAGTTGAGGCCGGTGCCGAAGCCGGTCTCGGCGATACAGAAACGCGCCGCCGGGCTGGCCTGCCAGCGAGCCGGCAGGTCGTTGCCCTGCAGGAACACGTAGCGGCTTTCCTCCAGGCCGTTGTCGCGGGAGTAATAGACATCGCCGAATGCGACGGAAAGCGGATCGCCCGCGTCACTCCAGCCCACAGCGGCGGCTGTCACCGGCCGCCAGGGCGTGTTGTCGCGCTTCATCCAGAGCGTGACTTGAGGTTGATGTCCGCCGGCAGCCAGGCTGGAATATGCGGGTTCTGCTCCGCCATCAGGTCATCCACCGAGAACAGGTGCAGTTCAGGGGGGCTGTCCGGTGGGGAGTAAAGGGTGATCAGGTAGTCGCCGGCGTTCATATGCTGGGGCAGCTGTATCTCCCAGCGGTTTTCCTTGATACGCAAGGTCGTGTCGCCGGGTTGCAGGCGGACCCTGGCGACATAATTGTTTTTCCCGACAGGCCTCAGGCTGCGCTGCTCGCTGGCGATGAGGTTGCCGAACAACTCGGTCCTGATCCCGCAGATCGGCGCGATATCGCGCCGGCTTTCGGCGAGGTTGGGGTCGGTCAGGCGATGGGTAATCTGGCTGAGTGCGGTGCTGGCCTCGGCGCCATTGAGCCGGATCTTGTCGGCGCTGAAGGGGATGCGGGCCAGTTTTTCGGCATCCAGCTGGGCGTTGGCCCGGGCAGCCAGTTCCTCGTCGCTGGGGAGGGTGCGGGCGGCCTCCTGCAGGTCCGTGTAGTAGCTCGTAAGCAGGGCGTGCAGTCGCTCCACATGCTCCCTTTCGCTGGCAGCGGAGTAATCCGGGATGACCCGCAGGGGCTTGCTCTCGATACCGGGGTTTGCCGCTGGAGCCGGCTGGTGCGTCCCGGCCAGTTGGCGGGCGGCGCTTATCTGCTCCTGCATCAGGCCCAGCTCGCGCTCGGTGACAGTGACCAGGCGCTCCTTGATTTTTACCATCTCCAGCGCGAGTTTGCGCACCGCCGGATTACTGCTCTGTTCCGCGGGGCTGCCGTCGGTTTGCACCAGCTTGACGGTGCTCTTGTACTGCTCCAGCTCCGCGGTCAGCATGGCGCGCTCGTTGGCCAGGGCCTGCAGCTCCAGCTCGGTGTCCCGGGACTGCGCGTGTGCCAGCGACGCCGCCACCAGCAGGGCGCAGGCCAGCCATGCCCCTCGCGTCAGCAAGCGGCACAGCGGGTACTGCATGACCGTAAACAGCCCAGTCATCGTCCAGGTTCCAGCAGTGAAGATAGAAAAAGATTACCAGAGCGTTCGCGCGCGGTGCCAGCAGCTTTGGTGGAAATAGCGACATAAATCACGCCAGGCGTTAGACTTACGCGTTTTCTGCCCCAGTCGGGGTTTTTCGGGAATTTTTATGCCACAGACGACCCCCAAAAGCATACCCAAGGACCAGTTTCTGGTCATCGCGATCAACCTGCTCCACCGCCATTTTATCGCGGCGGGAAGAACCGCGGCCAAACGCCTTTACCGGGATGTGTTCGAAGGGCGCACCGTGCCCATAACCACGGTCAAGATGGAGGATGCGTCCACCGTCGCTTTCAGGGTGTCCCTGGACCACAGCGAATTCGCCGGCCACCTCAATTTCGGCGCGTTCCGCGGTGGGCTCTCCGTTTTGCTGGGTAATATCTCCCGGGCGCTCCGGGACAAGCGGGAGGTGACGGTCTTCAGTGTCGAGCAGCGACCCGGATCGGTGCTGTTCGGGGTAACCGGGGTCACGGTGGACGGGGAGCGGACCAGTGTCATGGTGCTCGGGGCCGATACCGGAGAGCAGGCGGGGCTGGTGACGCTGCGGTTGATGTACCTGGATCCAGCCCAGTTCGCGGGCCCGGAACAAGTATCAGTCGGCTAGAGGATCCCTACCTGTGGCAGCGGGGGGCGCTCGATGCGCAGCTTCTGCGCCGGTGCGATGACTTCCGCGGTGCCTGTGGCCACCACTTTCCCGGCCTGGTTGCTGGCCCTGCAGTCCAGGGTGACCACCTGGCGCCGGTCCTGCTTGCCGGTCACTTCGAGCGCCACGGTGATGGTGTCACCGGGTTTTACCGGCAGGCGAAACTTCAGGGACTGGCTGAGATAGACCGTGCCCGGCCCCGGCAGCTCCATGGCCAGGGCCGCGGAAATGATGGCGCCGGTCAGCATGCCGTGGGCGATGGGTTCGCCGAAGGGCGTGCCGGCGGCGAAATCCGCATCCAGGTGTACCGGGTTGACGTCCCCTGAGACCGCGGCGAACAGCTTCACATCCCGCTCCTCCACCAGTTTTGAATACCGGGCGGTTTGCCCGATCGAGATTTCGTCGTAGGTAAAATTGCCAAGTTCTGGCATCGGGCGCGTCTCCCTGGCTTACAATAGCGGCCAGTTTACCTCACTTTCACTGATTGCCCGGCACTTACCGGTCACCACAGGGAGACATCATGCAAAAGGCTCGCGGGAGCGCGGCAGGCGCCCCGGATACGCTTTCTGCGGATACCATTCCCCCGGCCAGTCCCGCCCGGGAAATCCGCGTCGAGGATATCAGCTTCCCCGAGGACCTGCCGATCGCGCAGCGGCGGGAGGAGATCGCCCGCGCCATTGCCGCGCACCAGGTGGTGATTGTTGCCGGCGAGACCGGGTCGGGCAAAACCACCCAGCTGCCGAAAATCTGCCTGGCGTTGGGGCGGGGCAGGGAGCGGCTGATAGGCCATACCCAGCCCCGGCGGCTCGCGGCTCGCACCGTTGCCCAGCGCATCGCCGAGGAACTCAGGACCGGCCTGGGCGATCTTGTGGGCTACCAGGTGCGCTTCACTGACAAGGTGTCCGCCGCCAGCGCAATCAAACTGATGACCGACGGTATCCTGCTGGCCGAGATCCAGCGCGATCGCCTGCTCAGCGCCTACGACACCCTCATCATCGACGAGGCCCATGAGCGCAGCCTGAATATCGACTTCCTGCTGGGTTACCTGAAGCGGCTGCTGCCGCAGCGTCCGGATCTCAAGCTGGTCATAACCTCGGCAACCATAGACGTGGAAAGCTTCTCCCGCCACTTCGACGATGCGCCGATCATTGAGGTATCCGGCCGCACCTATCCAGTCGAAACCCATTACATCGATCTGGCGGGGTCGGATGCAGATGAGGGCCCCGCGGCACAGATTGCCGCCCTGGTCGATGAAATCGATGCCGGCGGCTTCGGTCGCCGCGGCGATATCCTGGTATTCCTGCCCGGTGAACGGGATATCCGCGAGCTGGCCAGGCAACTTCGCCACAACCCGTCCCTGGATGTGCTGCCGCTTTACGCGCGGCTGAGCCAGGCCGAGCAGAATCGCGTATTCAACACCTCCCCGGGGAGTCGCATCCGGGTGGTGCTGGCGACCAACGTGGCGGAAACCTCGCTCACGGTACCCGGTATCCGCTACGTCATCGACCCGGGCCTGGCCCGAATCAGCCGCTACAGTTTTCGCACCAAGGTGCAGCGCCTGCCGATAGAGCCCGTGTCGCAGGCCAGTGCCAACCAGCGCCAGGGGCGCTGCGGGCGCATTGCTGCCGGCGTCTGCATACGCCTTTACAGCGAGGCGGACTTCAACCAGCGTCCGGAGTTTACCGACCCGGAAATCATGCGCACCAACCTGGCGGCAGTGGTGTTGCAGATGCTGGTACTGGGGCTGGGTGAGGTGGAGGACTTCCCTTTTATCAACCCGCCGGATGCGCGCATGGTGCGCGACGGCTACAGGTTGCTGGAGGAGCTGGGCGCGGTGACGCCCGCCGGCCAGCTGACGGCGATCGGCCGGCGGATGGCCCGGCTGCCGGTGGACCCGCGGCTGGCGCGGATGGTGCTGGCCGCGGCTGAGCGCGGCTGTCTCGAGGAAGTACTGGTGATAGCCAGTGCGCTGGCTATCCAGGATCCCAGGGAGCGGCCCGCGGAGAAACAGCAGCAGGCGGACCAGTCCCACGCCCGCTTCCGCCATCCGCGTTCCGACTTCATGGCCTGGCTCAACCTGTGGCGCTATTACGAGGAACAACGCCAGGCCCTGAGCGGCAACCAGCTGGCCAGGTTGTGCAAGCGCGAGTTCCTCGCCTATATGCGCATGCGCGAGTGGCGCGATGTGCATACCCAGCTCAGTATTGCCTGCCGCAGCCAGCAGCTGCGGCCCCGGCCATCCCTGCCCGAGGAAGAGAACTACGAGGGCGTGCACCGGGCGCTGCTGGCGGGGTTGCTCGGCAATATCGCCCAGCTGCAGGAGGGCAGGGAATACCTGGGCAGCCGCAACCGCAAACTGCAGATATTCCCCGGCTCATCCCAGGCCCGCAAGCCGCCCAAATGGCTGGTGGCGGCCGAGGTCGTGGAGACCTCCGGGGTCTACGCCCGGGAGGTCGGTGCGATCGACCCCGAGTGGGCCCTCGATATCAATCCGGGGCTGCTGCGCCGGCACTATTCCGAGCCCCGCTGGCAGGCCCGCAGCGGCCGGGTGATGGCCTGCGAGCGCATCACCCTCTACGGCCTGACCCTGGTCGACAGGCGCTCGGTCCACTACGGCCCCATCGCCCCGGTGGAGGCGCGGGAACTGCTGATTCGCGAGGGCCTCGTGGCCTGCAAGCTGCACCCCTTCCCGCCCTTCCTCAAGCACAACCAGCGGCTGGTGCGCGAGCTGGAGGAGCTGGAGTCCCGCACCCGCCGCCGCGACATCCTGGTGGATGAACAGGTCTTGTACGAGTTTTACGCTGCGCGATTGCCCCCGGACGCCTATACCGCCGGCCGCCTGCAGGGCTGGCTGAAGCGCGAGCCCACCGCCGCGGCCGGATTGCGCATGCGGCGCGAGGACCTGCTGGCGCGGGACCCGGGGGCGAACCTGGGGGAGCAGTTCCCGGACCACCTCGAGTGGGAGGACGTGAAGTTCCGGTTGAGTTACCAGTTCGAGCCCGGCGGGGCGACCGACGGGGTCTCGGTGACGGTGCCGGTGGCGCTGCTCAACCGGGTGCCCCGGTACCGGTTCGACTGGCTCGTCCCCGGCCTCCTGCGGGAGAAGTGTATCGCGCTGGTCAAGGGCCTGCCCAAGGACAAACGCAAGCAGCTGGTGCCGGTACCCGACCATGTCGACCGGGCGCTGGCCACTCTTGAGCCCGACAACGTGGACCTGCTGCAGGCCCTGTCCCGGGCGTTGGCCAGGCAGGGCGGCCCCAGGCTGGCCCCCGCCGACTGGGCCGTGGAAAAGCTCGACGATTACTACCGCATGAACGTGCGGGTGGTGGACGCCGACGGGCGGCTGCTGGGGCAGGGGCGGGACCTGGATGAGCTGGTGAACCGTTTCCGCAGCGATACCCGCCAGAGCGTCAGCGCGGGCCGCGGGGACTCCCCGGCCCGCGACGGTATCAGCGCCTGGGATTTCCCGGAGCTGCCCCGGGAGTGGCGTTTTCGCCAGGCGGGGGTCGATATCCTGTCCTACCCGGCACTGGTGGACGAGGCCGACAGCGTTGCCATCGTCCTGTGCGATTACCCCGGCGAGGCCCGGGTCCGGCATCGCCTGGGGGTGCTGCGCCTGTTGCGGCTGCACAGCGCGCAACAGGTCAAATACCTGCGCAAGCAGCTGTTGCGCGGCAATGAGTTCAACCTGGCGATGGCAGCGGCATCGCTGGAGCGGACCGCACTGCTGGAAGACCTTATCGACGCCAGTTACCTGCAGGCCATGGGGGTGGATGCCGCGCCGCCGTACACCCGGGCTGAATTCCTGCAAATGCTGGAGCGCGGCAAGGCCGAGGTCATCGGCCGGGCCAATGAGCTCGAATCGATGCTGCTGGGCAGCCTGCGGGTGCTGGGTGATATCCGCCGGCTGCTGGGGGCGCTGCAGGCGGGCGCCTGGCCCGACACCCGGCAGGACATCGATGCGCAGTTGCGGCGGCTGCTGGAGCCTGGCTTTCTGCGCGACACCCCGGCCCAGTGGCTGGCCCAGTTGCCGCGCTACCTGAAGGCGGTGCGCACCCGCATCGAGCGGCTGCCGGGGCAATATGCCAAGGACCAGGGCCATACCGCGCAGTTGCAGGCCCTGGCGGCGCCGCTGTGGGATGCGCTCGGCAGGCAGCCGGGCCTGCTGCTGTTGAGCGAGGCGGCCGCACAGTACCGCTGGCTGCTGGAGGAGTTCCGGGTGTCCCTGTTCGCACAGAACCTGGGAACCCGCCAGGCGGTCTCCGCCAAACGGTTGCAGGAGCAGTGGCAGGGGGTAGCGCAGTGGCTTGGCAGGAATCCGCGCTGACCCTGTGGCTGTTACGCCTGCGCGTTTGTTGCGGGTGATGGATGAAACTTCTGCTATGTTATCCTGTCGTAACTTGCACGGATGTGGCCAACACAAGCTAAGTAATCCCGGGCACTTCGCGTTAAGACAACAACGACCTACTTATCAAAAGGGAATCATTATGGCTAATATCAAGAAACCCCTGGCGGCCGCTCTGGGCGCCGCTTTCCTGGCAAGTTCCATCGCCCCGCTGGCCTCAGCGGCAGTGAACCCGTTTTCCGCCCAGCAGTTGAGCGGCGGGTATGACCTGCCCAATTTCGACAAGGCTCCCGAGGGCAAGTGCGGCGAGGGCAAGTGCGGCGAGAAAAGAGCCGCCAATGAAGGCAAGTGCGGCGGTGCTGCGGACAAAGCCGGCGAGGGCAACTGCGGCGAGAAGATGAAGGAGGGCAGCTGCGGTGAAAAAATGAAGGAGGGCAGCTGTGGCGATAAGGCCGATAAGTCCAAGGAAGGCAGTTGCGGT
>JAOUDU010000405.1 GCA_029859085.1 Gammaproteobacteria bacterium
ACCCTCGGCGGCACCAGGGGCACCGTGACGTCGATCAGGATCTTGCCCTGCAGCGCGCCCCGCACCGATTCAAGGGTACTGACCTGGTGGCTGAAGGGCACGGTCAGGGTGACGATGTCGGCGGCCTCGGCGGCATCGGGATTGGCCATCGCCTGCACCGCAACCTCCCCCACTCCCCGCTCGGCCATCACCTCCCGCAGGTCAGCCACCGCCGCCTCGGCTTTCTCCAGGGTCCGGGAGCCGATAATGACCCGGTAACCCGCCTGCGCCCAGCGCCGGGCCAGCCCGGTGCCGAGGTCGCCCGTACCGCCGAGGATTGCCAATACCGGTAAATCTGCTGTAGTCATTTCGTCTGTTCCTGTTGGGAGTGAGGGAATAGCGGGCATGCCCGGCCCGGGCATGTCCAGCCCATTTGAATTCGGTTAGGATGTGCGCGGCCAGCGCATCTTATGTAAATCATTGAACAACCACAAGTTGGGGCAGCACGGCGACCCAGGGAGTCTGAATATATGAGCGAGCCGCTGAATTTTGCAGGCAAGGTCGTCCTCGTGACCGGGGGCGCCAAGGGCATAGGAAAAGGCATCGCGACAACCTTCCTGGCCGCCGGCGCCGAGGTGGTTGTCTGCGGCCGCTCGCAGCCGCAAAGCCTGCCGGCAGCAGCCGGGCGCGAAGCGGTGTTCACCATCTGCGACGTGCGGGAATACGACCAGATCGAGGCCTGTGTCGACTTCATAACGGCGCGCTTCGGACGCCTGGACGTGCTCGTGAACAACGCCGGCGGCGCTCCCTACGCCGAGGCTGCCACGGCCTCGCCGCGATTTTCAGAGGCCATCATCCGCCTCAACCTGATCGCCCCGCTCAATTTCAGCCAGGTGGCGAACCGGGTGATGCAGACCCAGGCCGGGGGCGGCTGCATCATCAATATCGCCAGTGTCAGCTCCCAGCGGCCATCCCCGGGTACCGCCGCCTACGGGGCCGCGAAGGCGGGACTGGTCAACCTCGGTACGTCCCTGGCAGTGGAATGGGCGCCCCGGGTAAGGGTGAACACCGTCATCGCCGGCCTGACCCAAACGGAGCAGTCCGACCTCCACTACGGCGACGAGGCTGGTATCGCCGCGGTGGCCGCCACCATACCGCTGGAACGGATGGGCCTGCCCGCCGATATCGGCAATGCCTGCCTGTTCCTCGCTTCCCCGCTGGCTTCTTACGTCAGTGGAACCAGTATTGCGGTGCACGGCGGAGGCGAGAAACCCGCCTTCCTGGACGCCGCCACTGCCCGCAAGTGAAGGCGGCGCCCCCCGGCAAACCCAACCCGGATCGAGCGCGCACCCGGTTGTCGCAAATCGATATAGGGGTATACTTCAAGCACAAAACGCCAGATATGTGATTCTTGTCTCACAAGCGCCCGAAAATAACCCGTCATCCAGAGGCCAAATGCCCGATCCAGTAGCGCATCCGGTCACGCTGCCCGCCAGACTCGAACTGGAGGACGGCACGCGACTCGTCGGCGACCTGTCGACCCTGCCGGGGGGCGGGCTGCAGCTGGCTGCTTCCAGGGTTTTGCGCAAGCCCGCCTCGGGACAGGAACCCGCCCTGCGGGCTGGCACCAGGGCGCGACTGGCCATGGCCGACGCAAGCGTTGCCGCGCCGGCCGCCAGCCGGGTCAAACTGGAGCAGATCAGCGGTGACACCATCCTGCTGGCTTTTACCGACACCGACACCGATAACGCCGCCGACAGGCAGCTGCTTGAGAGCCTCGGTGCAATCGTGAAGCCGGCGCCGCGCCCGCTGGCGACACCGGACGAGTATGCCGCCATCCTCGAGTCCTTCCGGGCCGACAGCCTCGGGCTGATGGAAAAATTGCTCAAGCCTTTCCTGGTCGATCTCGCCAACTTCCTGTTCGACCTGTCTACCCAGGTCCGCCACTCCAGCACCGAACAAAACGTGTTCTACGATGCCACCGTGGCGATCAGGCGCAAAGTGGAGCCCCTGACGGCCGACATCGTAAAACAGCTGGCGGAACTCTACCGCGACCCCGCCGGGCAAAAGGACCCGGAGGGGCTGCAAATACCGACTCCGGACGAGGGTGGCAACCTCAACCTGGTGGACACCGCGGAGTTCGAAAGCTCCCTGGCGCTGGAACGCACGGTCGCGCGGGGCGAGGAGATCTACCGGGTACCGCTGGAGGCGCTGTTGATCCGCTACGCGACCCTGATCAATGCGGATCCCAACCGGGTCAGGCTGCCGGTACATGTGCGCCCCCTGTGCCGGGCATTCCAGCGCACCATTACAGCGCAACATTATCCCTCGCCGGTACTGCTGAAAATATTTGATTATTTTAACCGCGGCTTCATGCGTGAGCTCAAAAGTTACTACCACCTGCTGAACCAGAACCTTGCCGGCCAGGGCCTGCGCCCCGGGCTGGAACAGGAAATAAGCGCCAAGGGCACACTGCTCAACCGCGGGGCGTCGCCCCGACCGGTAATCCGCAAGGCACCGGCGGCCAACCCCGCCCGCGCGGAAGCGGCCGCCGCCCCGGTCGCCGGCCAGCCTGCCGCCGGCCCCACGCTGGCGGATATGGCCAGGTCGATCGCCGGGTCGCAACCGGGCGCTGCCGCGCCGGCCAACAGCCAGCAGGCCAAGTACGACAATATCTACAAATCGGTCATCGATGCCCTCAACTTCCGGCGCTCGACGGATGATTCCGGGGCGGCCCAGGGCAACGCCTACAGCTCCACCCCCGCCGGCGGGGGCTGGGATGGCAGCAGGCTTGACCCGGGCGCACCCGGACAGCAAAAGCTTGCCAGCGCCCGGGACATCGCCCGGGCACTCGGCGCCCTGCAACACGACGCCGGGGTGCGCTCGGCAGTTGAGCAGGGCAACTCGCTGCGGGAATACCTCGCCAAGAACAAGGCAGTGCTGGGTGACATCAGCGATACCGAAGGGCTTACCGCGGACAGCCTGAACCAGCTGGACCTGGTGGACAACCTGTTCGGTACGATCAGGTCGCAGCTGGACCTGAGCACAGAACTGCGCCCCGCTCTGGGCGACCTGCACATTCCCCTGGCGAAACTGGCGCTGCTGGACCCGCATTTCTTTCTCGACCGCGGTCACCCCGCCCGCGCCACCCTGGACAAGCTGGCGCAATTGTCCACCTCGGCCAATTTCCCCAACAAGGCGCTGGAGGGGAGAATTACCGAAATAGTCGACCGGATCGTAGCTGACTACGACAGCGACAACGCGGTATTCGATACCGCCCTGGAAAAAATCGACAAGCTCGTTGCCCAGCAGGAAAGGGCGCTGTCGCGCAATGTCGAGCGCGTGGTGCGCATCCAGGAGGGACAGGAAAAATTACACAAGGCACAACTGGCCGTGGACAAGGTCATCGCGGCCAAGGTCAAGACCGCCCGGGCGCCCAGTGTGCTGGTGGACCTGGTCGACAACGGACTGCGTGACCTGCTGGTGCTGACGCACATCAAGGAAGGCCCCCACAGCAGGGGCTGGAAGGACCACCTGAAGAACCTGGACCAGCTGGCGCTGTGGCTGGGCGAGCAGAACCAGGACGGCGCGAACGATGAAATGATAACCCAGCGCGGCCTCGAGGCTGGAACCCTGATCGACATGATCGAACAGCAGATCGCCTCTGGCCTGCCCACCAACGTCTCCCACCAGAAGGTGCTGGATGAGCTGCGCGACATCGTCGGCGGCAACCGCACAGTCGAGTTCATCGATTGCACTGGCACGGCGGCACAGCCGCGGGTCGAGCCGGCGCAGCTGCGC
>JAOUDU010000406.1 GCA_029859085.1 Gammaproteobacteria bacterium
CGGGCATCTGGCGGCGTTTTCATTTCACGAGACCAAGAACGTGATCGCGGGCGAGGGTGGTATGCTCGTCGTCAACGATTCCCGCTTTTTCGAGCGTGCGGAAATTATCTGGGAGAAGGGTACCAACCGCAGCGCGTTCTTCCGCGGCGAGGTCGACAAATACGGCTGGGTGGATATCGGGTCCTCCTTCCTGCCCTCTGAGGTCACTGCCGCTTTCCTGTTTGCGCAACTCGAGCACCTCGACCTGATCCAGGATCGGCGCAAGGCGATCTGGCAGCGCTATCAGGCGCGGCTTGCCCCGCTCGCGGAGCAGGGCTATTTGCGTCTGCCGACGGTGCCTGCCTATGCTGCTGTCAATGGTCACCTCTACTCGCTGCTGTGTCGCTCCGATGCGGAGCGGCAGGCCCTGATCGACTGTCTGCGCGGCAGCAGGATTCACGCGGTGTTTCACTACCTGAGCCTGCACAAGAGCCCCTACTTTGCCAGCCAATACGTCGGCGAGGCGCTGCCGAACGCCGACTATTACTCCGATCACCTGCTGCGGCTGCCGCTGTATTTCAGCCTCTCGGATGAGCAAGTCGATCGTGTCTGTGAGTGCATTTTGGGTTTCTACGGTTATCGGAGCCACGCGGGGGTCGCTCCTGTGCCTATTGACGAGGGCCAGACCGGGGGGCACTCGTTGCAGGCGGGCGAGAACTTCTGATGGGCTATCAGTATCTCTTTGGTTGTATATTCTGTACTGTTTATGGGCAGCTTATACTGAAGTGGCGCATAGGCTCCTACGGGCAATTGCCCGATGGCTTGGTGGAAAAGATTCAGTTTCTGGCGCGGGTGTTGTTGGATCCGTTCATATTGTCTGGTGTGGCATCGGCATTTCTATCGTCCTTGTTCTGGATAGCGGCGATGACGCGGTTCAGTTTGAGTTACGCCTATCCGTTTATGAGTTTGTCCTTCGTTCTTATTCTGGCTCTGTCCGGACTGCTCTTCAGGGAGTCAGTTGATCTATATAAGCTGGGGGGTATGATACTCATCGTGGCAGGGATTTTTGTCAGCAGTCGCAGCTTGGTTTAGCGCAAGCGAACGGCCCCCGTCCGCACAGCGACGCTTAGAGCCGGTGCGGTGCTGTCGTCCCAGAGGCGCCACTGCGGTTTGTTAGAAAGTGCAAAGAGCAGCCCTTGATTAGGCTTATTGCTGCGTAAAAAGATATCGATCTGAAGGAAAGCGCATGATCAAACTCGTGATACTGGGCACCACGGACCATTCCGAATTGCTTCATCATTACTTTAGCAGAACCAACAGCTACGAAGTGGTTGGGTTCTGTGTGCACAGCAATTTTCGGAAATCTGATGAGTTTCTGGGCCTGCCACTTGTCGATTTTGAAACCATGGGCAATGTCTTTCCACCAGATTCTCACCAGTTGTTCGTCTCGGTCGGATTCAGAAATATGAACGACGACCGCGCCCGGGTGTGCGAAGAAGGCAGGCGCTACGGCTACACGCTGGCCAGCTATATTAGCCCGCACAGTTGTAATCTCAGCGACGAACCGATCGGCGACAACGTCTTCGTTTTTGAGCAGGTCATTATTCAGCCGTTTGTAAAGATCATGGATAATTGCGTGATCTGGGCCGGTACCTCACTGGGTCACCATTCCATCATCGACGCGAATTGTTACATCTCGGGCAATGTCAGCATCGGCGCTCGAACCCATCTTGGGCGCAATTCATTTGTGGGTCTGGCATCCACGATACAACCCAAGCTGACTATCGGAGAGAGAAATCTGATAGGGGCGCATTGCCATGTGGCAAAAAATACCGCGCCTGGAAGCGTATTCCGCTCGGAACAGAGCAAGCTGATGCCCAGAACCAGTGACTTCTACCAGCGATTTCTCTGATTTGCGGCTGCCTTGCCGGGTTCTTCGTGTGGGCATTGGGGGGTGACGATCTCGGGCGCCTGCGCGGCCTGTGGTGTGCTGAACAATTGGCTCTGGCCCGTTACATCCTTGACCAGAAATATCGGCCTGTTTTTCACCTCATCGTAAATTTTGCCGATATAGAGGCCTATCAGGCCGAGATTGGCGAACAGCAATCCACCGATGAAAAAGATCGACACCATGATGCTCGTCCAGCCCATCGGCACGTCCAGAAATAATTTCCTGACGACCAGCCACGACAGGTAGGTAAAAGAAAAAGTGGCGAGCAAAAAGCCAAATTTTATTGACAGTTTCAATGGCCTGTTGGAGTGGGAGACGATTACATCCATGCCGCCGTTGATCAACTGGCGGTAGGTATAAGCCGTCTTGCCGTAGGGGCGTTCGGCGTGATCTATGTCCACATAGCCGATATTGAATCCCTGCCACTTGATCAGCAGGGGAAATATCCGGTAATGATCTTTGAAGCCGAGATAGTTATTGATGAGATGACGGCTGTAAACGCCGAAATTGCCGGTGCTGGCATCGGTTTCTGTGCCGGCCAGGTAGTCGAAGACGCGCCAGAACAGTCGCGAACTGAATCGCTTGGCGAAGCTGTCTTTTCTATCGTGGCGCCTTCCGAATACCGCGTCGTATCCCTCCAGGGCTCTTCGGTAAAGTAGCGGGATGCATTCGGGCTCGTCCTGGAGGTCGCCGTCCATGACCACCACCCACCTACCGCTGGTGTAGTGGAGGCCGGCGGTGATCGCGGCCATCTGGCCGAAATTTCTGGACAGGTTGACTCCCATGAAGCGGGCATCGGCAGCGGTAACCTCCAGAACGCGCTGCCAGTCTTCATCAGGGCTGCCATCGTTGACCAGGATCACTTGAAAGTTATGATCCAGAGTCTCCAGGGTCGCGGTGAGCCGCGAGGCCAACTCCAGGACCGATTCACTGCACTTGTACAGTGGCACGACTACGCTCAGTTCAATCATTTGTCTCTGCTATCTTTTCCTGGTGCCGGGCCGCAGGCCTGACAGGCCGCTGCAACAATGGCGCCCACCGCTGCCAGCTCTTACAAGTACCGTGAAACCGGGCCCTTCCCGTGTTTCGGGTGCCGGCAGATTGATGGCGGATTATACCTGAACGCAGCAGCATGGATCACTTTTCGTACAGCTTGCGCATCACCACATAGGCCTCGACGACGCGAAAACCGAAATGTACCAGTTCGGTATTGAGTATCGGGAAATTGGCCGCCGACTGCCGGGTGTCGATGGTTTTGATGCCTCGTTCGGCGAGGTCGTTGAATACATAGTAATTCAGCACGGTGCCCAGTCCTGTCTGCTTGTAGCGCGGGGCCACACCGGCGTTCAGCAGCCGGCAGGTCTGCGTTCCGGTCAGCACGCAGGTGTTGAAGCCGATGATCTCCCCGGACTGGCGATTCTGCAGCTTGTGGATCAGTTCGTCGTCGTGCCGTCTGGCGAAGGAGCGGCGGGTATATTCGCGGTAGAACGCGCCCCCTTCCACTTCGCCGATGTCAGGGTCGAGGCCGAAGCGGCCCGTGCTGAACGTGCTGCCGGCGATGTCCAGAACCCGCTCCAGGTCGTTGGCTGTTTCCACTGGCTGATAGCTATAGGGCTGATCGCTGGTATCGTAGCGCGCGCCCTTTTTCAGGCGTAGCCGCGAGGCGATCTGCACCTCGATGAAGCGAAAGCCGGCGGCCTCGAGCCGGTGGATGTGTTGCAGTCTGGCGATAGGCACCTTGCAGAGCACATAACGGGGGCGCAACTCGTCGTTGTAGTTGTGTTCAAACGCTTCGAAATCGGCTTCTGGGTCAAAGTCGGTGATTTCGGCGACGGTCGCCCCCAGGATG
>JAOUDU010000407.1 GCA_029859085.1 Gammaproteobacteria bacterium
GTATGGACCTGGCTGATTACCGCCTTCCTGCTGGTGGCGGTCATGCCGGTACTGGCGGGCTGCGTAACGATGATGCTGATGGACGTGCATTTCGGCACCAGCTTCTTCTCCGCCGCGGGCGGCGGCGACCCGGTACTGTTCCAGCACGTGTTCTGGTTCTTCGGCCATCCCGAGGTATATATCATCATCCTGCCGGCGTTCGGTGTGGTTTCGCAGATTATCCCGGCGTTTTCCCGCAAGCCCCTGTTCGGCTATGACTCCATGGTGTACGCCACCGCGTCGATCGCGTTCCTGTCCTTTATCGTGTGGGCGCACCACATGTATACCGTGGGCATACCGGTCGCGGGCGAGCTCTTCTTCATGTACGCCACCATGCTGATCGCGGTGCCTACCGGTGTGAAGGTGTTCAACTGGGTGACCACCATGTGGCGGGGCTCACTGTCCTTCGAGACCCCCATGCTGTTCTGTATCGGCTTCCTGGTGCTGTTCACCATCGGCGGCTTTACCGGCCTGATGCTGTCCATCGCGCCGGCTGACTTCCAGTACCAGGACACGTACTTCGTGGTTGCGCACTTCCACTATGTGATGGTGGCCGGCGCCATATTCAGCATGAGCGCCGCGGTATACTTCTGGCTGCCCAAGTGGTGCGGCCGCATGTATAACGAAACCATGGGCAAGACCCACTTCTGGATTTCGTTCGTGGGGTTCAACCTGGCGTTTTTCCCGCAGCATTTTGTCGGCCTGGCAGGTATGCCGCGCCGGATTCCGGACTACGCCCTGCAGTTTACGGATTTCAACATGATGTCGAGTATCGGCGCTTTCATTTACGGCCTCTCGCAGATCCTGTTCCTGTACAATGTGATCGCCACCATCGTGGCTGGCAAGAAGGTGTCCGACCCCAAAGTCTGGGACGGCGCGGAAGGCCTGGAGTGGACATTGCCCACACCTGCGCCCTACCACACGTTCGAAACGCCGCCGAAGATCGATCCGGCTCACGCTCACTCCTAGGCCTGCTGACCCCGTGATTCAATTCAGCAACAATCCCATTATCGACACCGTAACCAAGCTGGTTGCGGTGACGGTGGTGATGTTTGCTTTTGTTTTTGTAGTGATGGTGCCGCTGTACAATGTGCTGTGCCAGGCCCTGGGGATCAACGGCAAGACCAGCGGCGAGGCCTATACCTCGGTGCAGGCCAGCGTCGATGAGAGCCGCCTGGTTACCGTCCAGTTCGTGGCAACCAACAATGCGGGTATGCCCTGGGAGTTTGGTCCCACCGTTGCGGTGATGAAAGTACACCCCGGCGCGGTCAACGACACGCTGTTCCATGCCCGCAACACGCTTGCGAAGGATATGGTCGCCCAGGCGATACCGAGTATTTCGCCCTCCAGGGCGGTGGAATATTTCCACAAGACGGAGTGTTTTTGTTTCAACCAGCAGCCCCTGGCTGCCGGTGCCGCCGCGGAGCTGCCGCTGCAGTATATTGTCGACCGGGACCTGCCGGCGGACATTCATACCATCACGCTGTCGTACACGATTTTTGATGTAACAGATATGGCGAAGGGCGCAGTAGCTAATCGCTGACGCGCGGGTCCCCGAGCCCGCGTTACTACACGGAGAACAGAGAAAATGACAAGCCAGACATCCGCAGGCTACCAAAAGTACTACGTGCCGGAGAAGAGCCGGCTGGCCATGTGCGCTACGATCGGCCTGATCCTGAGTATTTTTGGCGCGGCCAGCATCATGAATGACATGACATTCGGCAAGCCTGGCCAGGAGACGAACTCCTGGACGATCTTCACCATCGGCATGCTGTTTTTCGTGGCAACCCTGTTCGGCTGGTTTCGCACCACCATCAGGGAAAACATCGCCGGTATGAACAGCCCCCAGCTCAAGAAATCCTATGTGCTCGGCATGTTCTGGTTCATATTTTCCGAGGTCATGTTCTTTTTCTGCTTTTTCGGCGCGCTGTATTATGTGCGCAATCTGGCCGGCCCCTGGTTGGGCGGTGAGGGCGAGCACGGGCGCATGAACCACATTCTCTGGGAAGGCTTCACGTACAGCTGGCCCCTGGTCCAGACGCCCCAGGAAGCAGTGGGTGGCGCGGCCTCCCAGATGATGGCCAACAACGGTACGTTTACCGGCGCCGAGACCAGCATGTCATTCAGGGACGCCCATTCCTGGTGGGCCTGGCTGCCACTTTGGAATACCGTAATCCTGCTGTCTTCGAGCTTCACCTGCCACCTTGCCCACATGGGCATCCTCAATGGCAACCGGAAAAAGTTCAACTTCTGGCTGGCGGTGACCGTGCTGCTGGGTATCGCGTTCCTTGCCCTGCAGTTCATGGAGTACCACGAGGCCTATGCAGAGTTTGGCCTCACCCTCAACGCGGGGATCTACGGTTCAACATTCTTCATGCTGACGGGATTCCACGGCTTCCATGTGTTCATGGGGATGACCATGCTGCTGATCCAGCTGTTGCGCTCGGTCTTCGGCGGCCAGTTCACGGCGACCGATCATTTCGGTTTCGAAGCGTCGAGCTGGTACTGGCACTTTGTGGACGTGGTATGGGTGTTCCTGTTCCTGTTTGTCTACATCCTTTAAGGCCGGCTACTCGGGCTCAGTTTGCTGGGACGCGCCGGGTTTCGGCCCGGCCTCCCAGGGGTTGCCGTGACCCAGTTGGCCTGTGGCCACACCGTAAACGATCACGGCCGCCAGGCAAATCCCCAGGGCCAGCCTGACCCCCAGGGAATGCATGGTGCGACGCTTGGTCCGGTCGCCCTGGTCTACCATCAGGAAATAGAACCCGCTTCCCAGGCTGGCGATCAGCGCCAGCATCAATACTATGATCAAAGCTTTTAGCAATGGATGTCTCCTTGGGTAATTCCCGGCAGTATAAACCAGCTCCGGCCCGGTTGTGGCATAACTGAAATGACGGGTACCGGCCGCGGTTTCAGCTTCGACCTTGAGTGGCGCACTACGGTGTTCACCTTTGTGATGCTGCCCTTGCTGGTGGCGCTGGGCCTGTGGCAGCTGCAGCGCGCCGATGAGAAAACCCGGCTGGCCGCCTCCTGGGAACTGCGGCGCAGCCAGCCGCCGGCGCCATTGCCGGAATTGTGGGACAAACCGGCACAAAGCCTGGCCAATCTGCCGGTGAAATTGTCAGGCGTGTTTATCGAGGATAAATATTTCCTGCTGGACAACCGCATCCTGAACGGCCATTACGGTGTCGAGGTGCTGGGCATAATGGAGCTGGATGGGAACCAGGGGCTGGCGCTGCTGGATCGCGGGTGGCTTGCTGCTGACCCCTCCCGGCGCGAGTTGCCGGCAGTCCCGCCGGTCGGGGGCCGGGTGGAATTGACAGGGCACGTATACGTGGCGCCCGGCGCCCCTTACCTGCTCGGGGAACAGCAGCTCGGTTCTGGCTGGCCGAAAATGCTGCAGGCGGTGGAAATGGGGAAGATAACCCCGCTGGTGGAGGCGCTGGGCGGGGGCCGGGTGTTCCCTTTCCCCATACGTATCGCCGCGGGGGAGCCAGGGGCGCTGACAGTGGACTGGCAGGTAGTAAACGTGAGCCCGGAAAAGCACCGGGCCTATGCGGTGCAATGGTTTACCATGGCGCTGGTCCTGCTGGTCTTTTTCGTGCTGCGCAGCAGCAACCTGTGGCAGCTGCTGAGGCCTGCCGGGCGCAATTGAAGTTCTGGGCGGAGATACTGTAGATCAATGGAAAATATGGATAACAGGGCCAACAACCGGATGGTACTGCTGCTGATAGCAG
>JAOUDU010000408.1 GCA_029859085.1 Gammaproteobacteria bacterium
CGCAGTCGGCGAAATTACCCGTGCAGGATCAGGTTCCGGAGATTATTTGTAAAATTGATATTTGGTATGTAAGTGATTGACGCCCATGATGAATGGGCGCTTACGGAGAGAGGTGGTCAGGCTGCCGGCCTGGTGGCCGGCCGGGCTTTACTTCAGCGACGGGAACGGGTTCCGGCCTTTGGTTTTGCCTTTGGTTTTGCTTTCGCTTTTGCTTTTGTCTTAACTTTTGCAGTTGCCTTCGCCGTGGACTTCACCCTGGCGGCGCTATCGCCCGGGGGTTTCGTCTTCGGTTTCGCCCCGGCTCCGGTTTTCCGCTTCGCCGCCGCACTCCTGATTTTCGGCTGGACTTTCACAGGCACCCTGGCTTTTGCTTTCGCCCTGGCGGCGGCCTTCACTTTTGCCGGCCTGGCCTTCGCCGGTTTCGCGGCTTCGGGTGATCTGATACCCGCCGCCTCCTCCAGCTCGACCAGGGACTCCTCCAGGTAGTCAATAAAACGCTGCACCTGCGGCAGGGTGCGACGACAGGCCATGATGCCGAAATCCACCTGCTGGTCGTAGGTTACAAGGGTGATATTGAGCGCGATACCCTCGGTGACGATCGACGCCGGGTAGATACCCTCCAGCCGGGCGCCATTCCAGTACATCGGCTGGCGCGGGCCGGGCACGTTGGAGATGACGGTGCTGTAGGGTGGGAAGCGGTCGCCAAGCCCCAGTGGAATAAGGAGCAGGCCCGGCAACTGCAGCAACTGCAGGAACAGGGAGGCCTCGTCCGGCGTCATATCCTGGAACATGGCCTTGCCCGCCTCCATCGACGCCTTGATCGCCCTGAAGCGCTGGATCGGGTCCTTGATATTGGTGGCCAGGTCGGCGCTGATGGCGCCGACAGCATTCGAGGAATCGAGATCGCCGGGCTTGCGCAGTGACACCGGCACCATGGACTTCAGGGAGTGCGCGGGCAGCTCCCCGTGGTTTTGCAGGAAGGTGCGCAGGGCGCCGGCGCACATGGCCAGTACCGCGTCGTTGAAAGTGCCATCCAGGGCCTTGCCCACCGCGCGAATGCGGGCGAAGGGCCAGGACTGGGCGACAAAGCGGCGGGCGCCGTCGACCTTGGTGTTGATCGTGGATTTGGGCACGTCCATCCAGGGCACCACCAGGGGTCCACCGCGCCCCATCCACGCCCCGGCGTACTGCCTGACCGCGCCCAGCAGATTCGCGCTGGTGTCAAACGTCGCCTTCAGTCTTTCCGCCACATTGCGCAGCTGCTCGTCGGCGGGAGGAGCAATTTGCAGTGCCTCCACATAACGGTCCCTCGCCGCCATGGACAGGGGTGAATGCAAAATGCGCTGGTTGGGGTCCTCTGAATACATGCTCTGGGTCAGGTGAATGGAACGCACCCCGTCGATGGCCGCGTGGTGAAACTTGGAATAGACCGCAAACTGGCGATCCTGCAGCCCCTCGATCAGGTGCATCTCCCACAGGGGCCGGTTGCGATCCAGCAGGGTGCCGTGCAACCGGGAAACCAGCGCGAACAGCTCCCGAAACCGGCCCGGCTTGGGCAGGGCGGAATGGCGGATATGGTATTCGAGGTCCAGCGAGGTATCCGGCTCCCAGTAGAGCGGACCCAGCATTCCGAGCCGGCCAACCTTGAGTTTGTCCCCGAACGGCGGCTGCAGGACTTCCGCCGTGCGCATATTAGCCGCGAGCCCATGCAGGAATTCCTGCTCGTTGACCCCTTCCGGCAGGGTGAACAGGTTGAAGCCACCCACGTGCATCGGGGTTTCCCTGCTCTCCAGCATCAGGAAAGCGCTGTCTATGAGACTCAGTTTTTTCATGGGTTTATACCACCGTCGGTAAGGGCCGCCTGCCGGCCAGCCCGGATTTATATGCCCGCCAGTGTAGCAGAAGTGCGGCGAATACCGATGCCCGGGAGAGCCGGATGGGGGGCCGGGCTTGTGGCCCGGTGATCTCCCCTGCCTATTGGTCGCGGACTGCTACTGCAGGCGCCGCTGCACAAAAACGGTTGCCGTGGTAAAGGAAACCGCGGCTATTATCAGCAGGGGCCAGACATTGCTCCACACATCCGCCGCCGGCATGGACTTGAGGAAGGAACCCTGCACGATAATGAGGAAGTGTTTGAGTGGGCTGACCTGGCCGATGTACTGCAACCACTGGGGCATGTTCTCAAACGGCGTGGCGAAGCCCGAGATCATTATGGTGGGCGACATGATCAGGAATATGCCGAGCATGGACTGCTGCTGGGTATTGGCAAGGGACGAAACCACAAGGCCGACCCCGACCACCGACAGCACGAACGGGAACATCGCCCCGAACAGCAGCAGGAAGCTGCCGTAAAATGGTATGCCGAAACCGAAAATGGCCACCCCGACGACGAGGACCCCGACTATCCCACCCCCCAGCATTGCAGGTATCGTCTTGCTGACAATGATTTCCAGGGGCGTGCTGGGTGAGACCAGCAGCTGGTCGAAGGTACCCAGTTCCCGCTCCCTGGAAATCGAGCTGCCCGTGATCATCAGCGCAATAATCATCGACATGGTGGCCGCGAGGTTGGGGACCATGAACCAGCGATAATCCAGGTTGGGGTTGAACCAGTGACGCACTTCCGCCTGGGGCGGGGTGACAAACTGCGGGTCGGAGCGGGCCAGTTCAAGCCCCAGCTGGGCCGCTATGGCAGTCACATAGGAAAACGCCACCTGGCCGGCGTTGGCGCGCCGGCCATCGATGACAACCTGCAACTGCGCCGGGCGCCCGGCGGCGACATCGCGGGAAAAATCCGCCGGGAAATGCAGCCCCAGCAACACCTCCCGCCGCTCCAGCCTCGCGGTGAAATCATCCATGCTGTCGAGGTAGACGACACGGCCCACAAAGCTCGCCGCACTCGCCCTGGATATCATTTCCCGGGACCAGAGGCCGGCATCGTCGTTCACAATCGCCAGGTCCACATGGCGCACTTCCAGGGTGGCCGCAAAGCCAAAGACGAGTACCTGCATCACCGGCACGCCGAACAGCATCCCGCGCAACCTGGGGTCACGCAGGAATACGAGGAATTCCTTGCGTATCGAGGCCAGGAGTCGGTCGAGCATCAGTCCAGCCTCCGTTTCGACTTGAGCCGGGTGATCCCGAAAAACACCGCCCCGACCGCCAGCATCGACGCCATATCACGCAGGAACAGGGGCCAGACGTCGCCCGCCAGGAACACCGTCTGCAGGCTGGAAACATAGTAGCGGGCCGGAATGATGTAGGTAATCTTCTGGATAAACCAGGGCATGCTCTGGATCTCGAACACAAAGCCGGACAGCAGGAAGGACGGCAGGTAGCCCGACATCACCGCCAATTGGGTAGCCACGAGCTGGTTTTTTGACAGGGTGGAGATCATCAGGCCCTGCCCCAGGGCGGGCACCAGGAACACCGCGCTGATCAGCATCAGCGCCCAGAATGAGCCGACCATGGGGACACCCAGCACCTGCACCGCGAGGAAGGCGCAACCCGCGGTGGCCACCCCGCCGAGCAGGAAGTACGGCAACAGCTTGGAGAGAATAAGTTCGCCCATGGTTGCGGGCGTGGCCAGCATCGCCTCCATGGTGCCGCGCTCCCACTCCCGCGATACCACCAGCGCGGTGAGCATGGTACCGATCATCGTCATCACGACGGCGATAGCCCCCGGCACCAGGGTGCGCCGGCTCTGCAATTCGGGGTTGAACCAGAACCGCGGTTTAAGCTCGATAGCCGAGGCCTCCGCCGGGTCGCCATCGAGG
>JAOUDU010000409.1 GCA_029859085.1 Gammaproteobacteria bacterium
AGTTCCCTCCGCGGCCGCGGGATGTCGCGCTATGCCAAAATCAGTGAGTTTGACCCGGCCGGTGGTTGTGATCAGCACGTTGCGCGCCTTCAGGTCACCGTGCACGATGCGCTGCTGGCGCGCGACGGTGAGCGCGCCCGCAATATCGGCCGCTATCGTCAGGACACTGGCCAGGGAGGGATGCACCGACACCAGGAATTCCTCGAGATCACAGCCCGGGACGTACTCCATAACCATCGCCAGGTGCTCGCGGGACTCGATGACATCGTGGATCTGCACCACTTTCGCGCTCTGCATGCGCGCGACCAGCTGGGCCTCTCGCAGCAACCGGAGGCGTGCGGCCCGGTCCGCAGGCAACGGGTAAATCTTGATCGCCACCCGGCGATGCAGGCGCTTGTCATAACCCAGGTACACGGAGCCCTGACCGCCGCGGTTCACCAGCCGCAGGATCCGGTAGGGACCCACCCTGGCGTCCCCTGCCGTCCAGGAGCGGCGGGACACGGCTAGAACCACGCCAGCTGCGAGCCGCGCAGGCGCGAGCGCAGGCTGCTGAAGGAGACCCTCAGATCCCTTGCCGCAGCCCTGGCATCACCGGCGCGCCGGGCCAGCGCCTGCTCCAGTTCGGCCCACGGCACCTGTGCCGCCAGTCGATACCCGGGGGACTCATCCAGGCGCCTGTACACCGCCTGCCGCGAAACGCCCAACTGGCGCGCAACATTCGCCACCTCGTAGCCATTCGCCTCCAGGGCGCGGTCGAATTCCGCCACGCCGATATCCCGAATCATGCGGCGGGGTCTGTGGTCGGCCGCGTCGACCTTCTCGACCACCTCCGGCAGGTGCCCCTGCAGGGCTCGGCGGATATTATCCGGCAGGGTGATACCGCCGTCCGCGGCCACAACCACCTGGCTGGCAAAATTGGCCAGCTGCCGCACATTGCCGGGCCAGTCGAAGTTCAGGAAGCTGTGGAACAACTCGGCCCATGCCGCTATTTCCAGCGCGGTCGCATCCCTGCCCGGAAGCAGGCCGGGGCGATCGAGTTGCCGGCAGCTCAGGCACAGGAAATGCAGCAGCAACTCACCGATGTCCTCTGGATGCTGGCGCAGGGGCAGCAGCCCGATTTCGCAGGCCCCGAGCCGGTGGCGCAGGGCGGTCCTGAAATCGCAGCCCTCACCGTCGATGGCGGCATCGGTGGCGGATACCACCCTGACGTCCACCCGGCGGACCTGTCCGCCCACCGCCTGTATCTCGCGTTCCTGCAGCGCGCGCAGCAGCTGTGGCTGCACCTCCGCAGGCGTGTCGCCGATCTCGTCCAGGAACAGGGTGCCGCCCTGGGCCTGGCTGAAAAACCCCGGGGTCGCCCGGGTCGCACCGGTATAGGCGCCGCGAGCACTGCCGAACAGGGTGGCGGCCGCCAGGCCGGGGGGAACAGCCGCCATATTGACACTGACCATGGGCCCGCTGCGCCGGCTGGCGCGGTGAATCGCCGCCGCCACCAGTTCCTTGCCGGTGCCGGTTTCGCCGTGTACGAGCACATCCAGCCCGCTGCTGCCGATCACGGCAATCTGGCGCCGCAGTTCATTCATGTACCCGCTGCTGCCACACAGGTCAGCCGTGGCCGCGGCAGCGGGTGCGGGCGGGCCGGTCCACGGTGTGCGGCGCAGCAGCAACACCACGCTGTGACCCAGCAGCAGTGGCACCCCCGCCAACAGCTGGTCGGGGCTGAGCTCGATTGCCTGGTCCAACTCCCTGCCCCCGACCCGGCAGCGGCTCGATCCCTCCGGTCGCCGCAGCACCAGGCGGTCGCCCTCGGCAGCCAGCAGCAGGGCCTGGCGGCTGACATGACCCTCGTCCAGGGGCACTGCCGGCCCGATATCGCCCCGGCCAAAGGCGGGACTGCAGCGCCCCAGCACCCGGGGCCGGGTCCCGGTCGGGGCCGCAACCGCAGCGACTTCACCGATGCGGCGGGTGTCCGGGTGAAAAATGACAGTGAGCAGCAGTCGCTGCTCACTGTCACGACCGGGCAGGTTTGCCACCACCGCGGGCAGGGTCAGATCGGGGTCAGCTTTTGTCTGCATAAGCGGATTTAGTGCGTTGCGGGTTTTATCCTCGAGCCCGGCACAGGGGCTCCCCTGCGAAAAAGCTTAGCAGCTGGTGGAAAAATTGCAGTGCAGCGGCCGGACAGCCGCGCGGGGGCACGGCTACAGAAGCAGGACCAGCAGCGACAGGACCACGATCCAGCAGACCGCGCTGCGCGAGAGCAGGGCGTTGAACTCCCGGTTTTGCGCCGCGGCTGCCGGACCGGTCGCCGCGTCCTCACCGGGGGAGAGGGCGGCATCGGGCCCCAGCGCGGCAACGCCGACCGCGTACAGCAGCGGACCCGCGTCCTCGCCGGTATCCCCCAGCCCCGCCAGCAGCCTTGCCCGGCTCGAGATGAAATCCCCGGTCAGGGCGAAGGTCGCCGCCAGCAGGCGCGCCGGCACCCAGTCCAGCAGGAACAGCCAACGCCGGGCCAGGTCGGGCTCAAAGCTGTCCCGGCCCAGTTGCAGCAGGCGGTAGGCGAGAGCCCCCGCCGGTCCGGCGATCACAAAATAAAACAACACCGCGAACCAGCGCTGCAGGCCCTCGTAAAGATACGCCCGCTGGATCAGGGCGTGGACACCCAGCGGGGTGTCGGGTACCTCCGGGGAATCGCCCCAGTCGAACTCCTGGCAGGCGGCCAGGTATGCCGCCTCAAAGTCGCCGCTGTAGACATGGCCGCGATAACGCCCCATGGCCGCCTGGAAATCGCCCCGGCCGAAAGAATACAGCAACAACAACGCGGCCAGCGGCAGCCACAGCAAGCCGAACAGGACGGGCGCCGCCAGCTTGAGCACAAGAATCACCAGCAACGTCGGCGCCAGCACCAACAGGGCCAGGCTCACACCACCGGACAGGTTCCAGCCCGCCACACGGACCTGCCAGGCGGTAAACCAGTCATCGTAATGCACCCGCTCCCCGGTACCCCAGCCCTGGAGCAACAGCACGGCAATTATTATCGCGAGAAATGTCATCCCTGTTCCCCTGCAGCAGCCAGCAGGCTGCGATATCTGTTCCAGTCAAACGCCGGGCCCGGGTCCGTTTTTCGATCCGGGGCGATGTCGCTGTGGCCGACGATCCTGCTCCTGTCCATTTCAGCGTAGTGGGCCAGCAGCGCAGCGGTTACCGCCGCCAGTGCCTCGTACTGGGCCACAGTGTAGGCGTCATCGTCGGTTCCCTCCAGCTCAATGCCAATACTGAAGTCGTTGCAGTTGTCCTGGCCGGCAAAGCAGGACTGCCCCGCGTGCCAGGCCCGGTCACGAAAATTCACGAACTGCACCAGTTCGCCGTCGCGCCGGATCAGCAGATGCGCCGATACCCTGGCACCGCGGATCTCGTCGAAAAACGGGTGCTCGTCCCAGTCCAGGCAATTGGTGAAGAGGCGTTCGATACAGTCGCCACCGTAACGCCCCGGCGGCAGCGATATATTATGGATAACCAGCAGCCGCGGCGCGCAGCCCTCCGGCCGGGGCCCAAAATTTGGTGAAGCCACCCGCCTGGCCTGCTGTAACCAGCCGCCGGCCAGGGTGAGCTTGCTGATTCCGGTTTCCTGTTCCATGCGCCATTTTAGTCCGGTTTTGGTCGGGCCGGTTAGTCGGGCCAGGCCGGTGCTGTCACGGGGCATTCTCCAGGAAAAATACCCGGGGATTAACAGTCCCGGACGGCAGCTGCTACA
>JAOUDU010000410.1 GCA_029859085.1 Gammaproteobacteria bacterium
CGTGCCGGAGGCGAGGCCGGTCAAATCACTGAAACTCAGCTCCCCGACGGTATAGCTCGTCGCAGCCGACCAAGCATCGCTGTCCTCGATTTCACAGTTGCGAAAGCCACTGGCCTGGCCTGCCCACGTCACTGCCAAAACCGCAGAAAATAAAATCAGTTTTTTGCCAACCATTACTTTCACTGCCGGAACCAATAGGTTACAAACACCATAATGTAGATAGCGCATAAGTGGCAGGCTTGTCTACCACCAGATAACACAACTTGTATTTGACATTGAAAAAAGGCTAACGCGGGCCTATGCACCAGGGATTTTTGCAAAACCTGATGTTATCAGCGCTGTTATCGCTGGTCACCGCCTGTGGCGGTGGGGGTGGCGGCGGTGGCGCCAGCCCGAACCCGGCGCAAACGCCCCCGCCAGCGGGTGGCCCTGGCCCTCAGTGAAATCCTGGTTGTGTCAGACGAGGTCGATACGCTGGTGGTTTACCCCCACGCGCTGAGCAATTACTACGACACCCTGTTGACCCACGCCTTCGGCAATTACCGCGACCTGCTGCGGGCGGTCACACTGCACCCCGCCATGGGCGTGTACCTGAGCCACGTCAACAATGCCAAAGCCAACCCCGCGGCCAATACCTACCCGGAAATCAAACCCGGCAACCCGCTGGACGTGGGTCGCGGGATCTATGCTCCCACCACCGCTGTGGACGAATACTTTGCCGAGCTGGCCCTGTGGTTCGGGGTGCCCGCGTCGGAGCTGGGATCGGTGCTGCCCAACGTGGCACGCTTTTACTCACCCGGCAGCCCGGAGCTGCCGCTGGGCTTCCTCAGGGCCTAATTCACCGACGCGGGCAGGATATCCCCCGCGAGGGAATCGCGGATCGCCGCGGGCAGGCGGATCGGGTCCACCCTATAGGCGGGGTGGTCAACGCCGGCGAAAATACCGGCGCCATTGGCAACGGCCGCCATCATCACCGGGGTCAGCTCAAAACGCAGGAAGTGGACCGAGGAGGTCTTCACCTCGTTCTCCCGGGAGATGTCCTCGTCCGCTATCGGATAGACCCGGTCGCAGTCCTCGACCTGCAGCCAGACCTTGTCCTCGATGCCTATCAGCTGCGCCAGGCGTTGGGCCCGCTCCGCGGGATCCGGGTACTCCACCATCAGGGTGGCTTTCCAGTTGTGGCCATCGGGAATCAGCGGGTTGTAGGATTCCAGCTCCTCATTGATACCCGCGGCCTCGAACACCTTCTCGATCCGCAGCATCTCCTGGATCTGGTACTTGATGGTGAGTGCGTCCTCGAAATACAGCCGGGCGTGCTCCCCCAGCGGTACCTGGCGATTTTTCTTGTGGGCCATGACCTGCTGGCGAAAACCGGGGCGCCGCTCGGCGTACTCCTCCAGGGACCACAGGTCGGCGCGTGATAATGCGGGCATTGCTCGTTCCTCCGTGTTACAGGCCGTAGGCCATCCGCAGCAGCGTCATGGGGTGCTCGGCCTTGTCGACTTTTTCCGACAGGCTTGCAATCTGGGTCCCTGCCATAGGGCAGTCGCTCATGAAATGGTCGGGGTCCTGCTGGTCCACCTTGCGCACCACGGGCCGGGCGATCTTGACGGATTTGTCGTGGGTCTCCTTTTTCACTGCGTAAGTGCCATCGTGGCCGGAGCAGCGCTCATGGGCGGTAACCTGTGTGCCCGGCACCAGGTTCAGCACGTCGCGGGTCTTCAGCCCGATATTCTGCACCCGCTGGTGGCAGGCCACCTGGTAGGCGATATCCCCCATGGCCACCGGGAATTCCGTTTTCAGGGCGCCGCCCTTGTGCCGCAGCCAGAGGTATTCGAAGGGGTCAAAAAAAGCCGCCTGCACCTTCTTCACCTGCTCATCGTCGGGAAACAGCAGCGGCAGTTCCTGCTTGTACATCAGCACGCAGGAGGGGATCGGCGCGGTCAGGTCATAGCCCGCATCGACCAGGGCCGCCAGTACCGGGATGTTGGCCTCTTTCAGTTTGTTCACCGCCTCCAGGTCGCCCAGTTCGAGCTTGGGCATGCCACAGCACTTTTCCTTTGGCACAACATCGATATGGATGCCGTTATGCTGGAACACCCTGACGAAGTCGGCCCCGATTTCGGGGCTGTTGTAATTGCCGTAGCAGGTGGCATACAACGCCACCTTCCCCGTGGTGTCTCCCACCCGCGTCGGCTGAATTTCCCGGATCAGGGGTTTCACCTGCTTGCGCAGGGTGTTGCTGTGAAACTGCGGCACCGGGGCTTCGCGGTGAATGTCCACAGCCGATTCCAGCGCCTTGCGGAAGACCCCGTTGCGATTGAAGGCATTGACGGTGACATCCACCAGGGGAATTGAAGTCATCCTGAACACCGTATCGGTGCTGGTCAGGACCCGGTCCCGCAGCCGGGCGCCCTCCTCCCGGAACTTGACCGCCTTGGCCCGCAGCATCAGGTGCGGAAAATCCACATTCCACTCGTGGGGTGGCACGTAGGGGCACTTGGTCATATAGCACAGGTCGCACAGGTAACACTGGTCGACGACCTTGATGTAATCAGCCTTGGGGATTCCGTCCACTTCCATCGTGGGGGACTCATCCACCAGGTCGAACAGGGTGGGAAACGAGTCGCACAGGCTGACACAGCGACGACAGCCGTGGCAGATGTCGTAGACCCGCTCCAGCTCATGCTCGAGGTCTGCCTTGTCCCAGTACTTGTCAGATTTCCATTCTATCGGGTGGCGGGTAGGCGCCTCCAGGCTTCCTTCTCTCACAGGGAACTCCCTCGTCGGTTGGCAAGGTTGGTGGTCGGCGGGCGGAAACCGCCCGCCTGGGTACCGGCGCTAGCTGTCGAGAGCGTCCAGGGCCTTCTGGAAGCGGTTGGCATGGCTGCGCTCAGCCTTGGCCAGGGTTTCCATCCAGTCGGCTATCTCGTCAAAGCCCTCGTCCCGGGCGGTTTTAGCCATGCCGGGGTACATGTCGGTGTACTCGTGGGTCTCGCCGGCGATGGCCGCCTTCAGGTTGTCGGAAGTCGCGCCGATGGGCAGGCCGGTAGCGGGATCACCGGTCTCTTCCAGGTACTCCAGATGGCCGTGGGCATGCCCGGTTTCACCTTCGGCGGTGGAACGAAACACGGCGGCCACGTCGTTATAGCCTTCCACGTCTGCCTTGGCAGCGAAATAGAGGTAGCGGCGGTTGGCCTGGGACTCACCGGCAAAAGCGTCTTTCAGGTTCTGTTCGGTCTGGCTGCCTTTCAATGACATGCTAAATCTCCTTGAGAATGATTATCGGCCCACGGTAAAACTGTGGGGGGTGTATAAAATAGTACAAATGTCTACGCGTGACCAACCAAAATGGATTACCGGGTGATCCCCGCCAGCTCGACCACTGCCGGGTTGCGCCGGACCGCAGCGAACCGGATACTTAACGTTCGGGCCAAATTGGCGAAGGGGCACTGAAAACATGCTGGGACGCATCCTCCTTCCCTCCCTGGCACTGGCCCTGTGCTACGGCTTCTGGGTCAGCGGCAGTTTCAAGGATATCTCGGCGGGAGTGGCCCTGTTCCTGTTCGGGATGCTGTGCATGGAACAGGGCTTCAAGGCCTACAGTGGCGGCACCCTGCAACGCATCATCGGGGCCTGTACCGACCGGCTCTGGAAAAGCCTGGCCTTCGGGATCGTCAGCACCACCCTGGTGCAGTCTTCCTCGCTGGTATCAGTGGTGACTATCTCTT
>JAOUDU010000411.1 GCA_029859085.1 Gammaproteobacteria bacterium
CGGGATAGTAATTCCGAATTTGTCGATAAACGCCTGCTGCAGCTGTGGGCTGTCATAGGTTATGGCCACCATGCCAATTCCCGCGGCGGCGAAATCTGCGCGGTGCGCCTGCAGCTGGATCATCTGCCGCATGCAGTAAGGGCACCAGTCGAGGGAGCGGCTGGCGATGAATAATGTGCCGTTTTTGCCGGCGAACTCCTCGATGAGGGTGATGTCCCGCCCCTGGTAGGTCGCGCGCAGGCCGGGAAATCGTGAACCCAGTGCCGGGCCCGGATCGAAATCGTCGCTGTCCCCGGCGACGAACATGTCCCGGGTCAGCATGGCATAGGCGGACTCCCTGAGCGGCTCGCGAAACAGGTAGGCCAGGGCGGCCGCTACCAGCAGTAACAGCGCCATGGCCGGCAAGTATTTTTTCATGTGCAGTGCAATCCCCGGGTTATCAATGGCAGGACCTGGCGGTTTTCATTCTAGTGGATGCCGCTTCATTGTCCCACGGCAGTTGTCCCGCGGCACCCCGAACGCGTATCCTTCGATGCAGTACCTGGCCATGGAATAACCCGATGTTGGACCAACTGCTTGTCGCCGGCCTGTTTTTCGCACTGGTGATGAGCCTCGTCACCACCTCCTGGCCGGCTGTCTGGGTTTTTGCCTGCGCCATGCTGGCCGCTTATTTCCTCGACCTGGTGGATACGTCCGAGGTGTTGGCCAAGGCAACCAACTCCGGGCTTATTACCCTGATCCTTTTATTGCTGGTGTCCATCGGCCTGGAGAAACTGTCCTGGCTCACCCGCCTGTCCGGCAAGCTGATATCACCCAACTATGCCGCAAGCCTGTTGCGCATGGGCTTCTTCACTGCGTTGTTTTCCGCCTTCGTCAACAACACCGCCGTGGTCGCCACCCTGGCCCATACGGTGCGCAGCAATCGCCACCACCCGGCGTCAAAGTTGCTGCTCCCGCTGTCCTACGCCGCCATCCTGGGCGGCACGGTGACCCTGATAGGCACCTCCACCAACCTGATCGTCAGCAGCTTCCTGGAGGACGCCACCGGCCAGAGCCTGGCATTCGGCGACTTCCTCTGGGTGGGGCTTGCGGTAACAGTTGTCGGCCTGCTCGTGATCCTGGCCAGTTCGCGCCTGCTGCCCGCGGGCGTCACCGAACAGATAGACATCAATGAATACCTGATAGAGGTCGAGGTCGATGCGGACTCGGCCCTGGTGGGCAAAAGCATCCTGGACAACGGGCTGCGGGAACTGGAGGACCTGTTCCTGGTGGAAATCGTTCGCGGCAGTCACCTGATTTCGCCGGTGGCGCCGCAGGAATACATCGAGGCCGGGGACAAGCTGATTTTTTCCGGGGACATCAAGCAGGTCAACGCCCTTGAGTCCTTCGACGGGCTGCGCCTGTTCGCGGTGGAAGAGGGTTTGTTGCGCACCAACATGATGGAAGTCATTGTGATGCCGGGCGCCACAATCGAGGGCAAGAGCGTCAAGGACAGCGGTTTCCGCTCCCTGTTCGACGCGGCGGTGGTGGGCATGCGCAGGGGCGGCAAACGCCTGTCCGGCAAGCTCGGGAATATCACCATACAGGCCGGCGACAATATGATGCTGGCGGTGGGTCCGGACTTCAACGAGCGCAAGAACCTCGACAAGAATTTCCTCGTCATCAATGACTCGGTGGGGGAGATCAGGACCACGCCCTTCCAGGACTACTTTATTACCAGCGTGCTGATGCTGGTAATAGGGCTGGCTTCGATGGAATACATCCCCCTGATCAAGGGCGTGAGCTTCCTGCTGGTGTGTATGCTCGCCCTGGGAGTGGTCAAGGGCTCTGAGCTGCGCCGCCGTTTTCCCTTCGAACTGTGGATTATTATCGCCTCGGCGCTCACCCTGTCCCAGGCCCTCACCAACTCCGGCCTGGTGGCGGTACTGGCGGAAGCGCTGCACGACAACCTGGAACACCTGGGTCCCTATGCGGCACTTGTCGGCATCTACCTTGGCACACTGCTGCTGACTGAGCTGATGACCAACAACGCCGCCGCTGCGCTGAGCTTCCCCATCGCCTTCGGCCTGGCGCAGAGCTACGGGGTGAGTTATATGCCCTTTGTCATGACGGTCGCCTATGGCGCCAGTGCAAGTTTCCTTACACCCTACGGCTATAACACCAACCTGATGGTCCAGAACCTCGGTGGTTACGAGCTGCGGGACTATTTCCGCGTAGGGTTGCCCCTCTCGGTCGCTTATTCGGCGACGGTGATTTTCCTGATACCGAGGATTTTTCCCTTTTAGCCCGGCACCGCCTCAGGACACCCCGGCGTCAGCATAAAACTGGCTGTACCACTTGCGGAACTTGGCGAAAGGCCCGTCGTTATCGCACAACATGGGCTTTTCAAAATATCGCTTGTGCGCCCAGATGATCTGGTCTTCCGACATCTGCTTGCAGATATCCTTCACGATCGCGTCCGCCACGCCACCCACCGGATCCTTGCCGTCCACCTTTTTCTGGATGAAGGCATAAAAGGCCCGGGAGTGTTCGCTGTCTACCGGTGTCAGGTTGGCCATCAGCACGGTTTCGCATATGCCGCTGAAGCGCACGGTAGCCTGTCCCGGCCCGGTGCTGTTGTTGGCTATGATGCCGACGATTTCGCCCCTGGGCGTCGCCATCCTGCTCACCAGCCTGCCGCGCCGGTGGACCCCGTCGAACTCCATGACTTCCGGCGTGGGAACGTTCTGGGTGCCGTGCACGTAGAGAAAATGGGCGGGGTCCACCGCGTTCTCGCCTATCTCCTGCATGTGGGTGTCGATGTCCCAGGTATGCAGTTTCAGGGAGCCCCACTCGCCATTGGCCGGATTCGCCTCCTCGATGGTCTCCGGTTCGAAGTAGGGCGCCAGCCCCTGCGGGTGATACCACACGTAGATCACCTGGTTCAGTTCCCGCACCGGCCAGGGGCGTATCACCTGCTCGCCCCGCGCCACCTTCGGCGGCAGATTTTTGGCGTAGGGGATATCGGTGCACTGGCCCTCGCCGTTGTAGGCCCAGCCGTGGAAGGGGCAGACAATGGAGTCGCCGACCACCGAGGCGCCGCCGCCGGCCTGGTCGCGGATACCGTAACCCAGGTGCGCCCCCATATGGGGGCAGTAGGCATCCAGCACCCTGGCTTCGCCGCCCTCGGTACGAAACAGGACAAGGTCAGTCTCGAAGTAGCGCAGGGGCATGGATTGGGCCACCGCGAGGTCATGGGTATAGGCCACCTGGAACCAGCCGAAAGGCATCGACATGGGAATTCTTTCGCTCATGGGATGTTCTCGCTCCTGTGCAATCGTAAGGTCGGGACGCAGGACATTCTGGGACAGCAGTGCCCGGAATGTAATGCCTTGCAAAAAGTGATTATCTCGTTACCTGAGCAAATAGCTAAACCCGCCGGCGAAATCCGCTCCTGGCAGCGCCGGGAGCCGAAACCCGCGAGGTTGGCGGCGCTGTCTCAGGGGTCGATATGATCGAGGTACTTCAGCTGCCCGGTGCCCACGTCGGCATCCTTGCCCGTGCCACCTGCGGCGCCGTCGGCGCCCAGGGTGAATAGCCGGAACTCCTGGGCCACTCCGCCACTGAGCCTGTCCCGCTCGTACTGGTAGGGGCGACCCCAGGGGTCCATCGGAACGGCCGCGAGGTAGCCTCCCTGCCTGAACTTCAGTGGTTTCGGCGGGATCGTGCTGGCGGCAACCAACGCCCCCA
>JAOUDU010000412.1 GCA_029859085.1 Gammaproteobacteria bacterium
GATATAGCCAGGCATATGATCGATATCCGCTTCGGCCTGCAACAGATCGTGCCGACGCGGGATGACGTGGGCATGCCCGTGGGCATGGCGATACCCATCGCACTGCGCGATACCACGATTGAACAGGCCCAGGACATTGGCAAGGCCCTGTTGTCCCACCTGGCACCGCTGCTGGCGGGGGGTGCCCGTATCCGCGTCGGGTTCGCGCAGTGCGGGCAGGCCCAGGGCCCCCTGGAGGCGCTTATCGCCGCGAACAACGCCCTGCTGAGGTTGCAGCGCTTCAGCGCTGGCGAGCTGATAACAGCGGCCGGCGAGGGCGATGAGCAGCTGCTTGCCACCGGCGCCGCCAATGCAGATGGCATATTCGCCCAGGCTTTCCGCCGGCGCGAGTCGTATGCCTACCTGTGCGCACTGGCTGCCCTGTCCGCCGACCCGCAGCATGGTGGTGACTACCTCGCACAGGTGGTGGCCATTACGCTGCTGCAGAAAGGGGTGGCCGCGGTGGCGGTTTACCGGCGGCGTTACGATGACAGCTATGACTACGTTGCCGGCGGCCTGGCGGGAGAGCAGGGTGCCGCCGCCGGCGAGAAGCAGCTGCCTCGGGCTGTCCGCCAGTTCGCGCGCAAGCCCGATACCGGGCAATTGCGCGCGCTTGAACGCATCGACTCCGCTGATTCTTCCGCCGCTGTATTCCCGCTGCGGCTTTACGAGCATGTGTTGGGTTTTATCGCGCTCGGTTACCGCGAGTCGGCCACTGTCGGGGCAGGGCAGTTTGCCCCCGACGTGGCGGCTCTGCATCACCTGGCAAAGGAAATTTCGATCCTCGCGGACTGGCGCCAGGCGGGGGATGCGCCGACCCCGCCGGTGGCCGCACCGCGGCCGGTAGAGGAGCGAATAGACGGGTATGTCGGCGACAATATGGAGGGCGCTATCGACCAGGCGGTATTCCTGTCCCGGCTGGATGTGCCGGTGGCGATAATAGGGCCGCGCGGAACCGGTAAACTCTATGTGGCCAAAGTGATTCACCAGGAATCCGGTGCGCCGCCCGAGAAGATGGTATCAATAGACTGCAGGGAGTTTCGCGGCCGCAAGGACGCACTCAACCGGATTGCCCGCGAACTCGAGCGCTCCGCTGGCAAGACCCTGGTGTTCAAGTCGCCACACCTGATGAATCCCGATGCCCAGCTCAAGCTGGCCAGGCAGATCAGCAGCCGGATACTGGCGGACACCAGTCCGCCCCGCTACCTGCCGGCGGCGCGAATAATTGCCCTGTTCCCGGACAGCCTGGAGCACCTGGTGCGACACGGCGCACTCAACGACAGGCTGGCCAGCGTTTTTGCGGCATTCCCGATCCGGGTGCCGCCGATAAAGGACCGCAAGCGCGCGGTGTTGCGCTGGGCACACAAGATACTGGCGCAGGAAGGCGCCCGCCGCGATCGCAAGGTAACCGGGTTTACCCCGGACGCGGAGCAGGCCATGCTGCAGCACGACTGGCCGGGAAATATCAGCGAAATGAGGCAGTGCATCACCAGCGCGCTGGATAAAACCGAAAAGGAGTGGCTCACACCGGTTGACCTGGGGATATTCAAGGGGCTGTCAGCGGCGGGCCCAGGCAGCCTGCCCCCCAAACGGGCTTACCTCCAGGCCCTGGTGGAAGAGCCGTTAGAGGAGCCGGCCTATGCGCCGGCCACGCAGGAAGAGCTTGGCGTGGCCCTGGGCGAGGCACTGCACACCCTGCTGGAACTGGATACGATCAAGCCATTGGGCGCATGGCTCGACGACGAAGTGGTGCTGGCCGCATGTGAGCGCTACCGGGACAATATGCGGGCCGCGGCTGATTTCCTGCAAACCAGGCCGCGCAATATCGCGCGCTGGATGCCCAAAATACTGTCGCGGGACCATGAGCGCAGCAGCAGTTCGCTGTGGCTCACACCCCAGCGATTGATCCGGCAGTGGATACGGGAATCCGCGCCGATGGCGGAGCCGCCGCAGCAGCTGGCAGAAGCCATGCTGCTGGCGCATGTAGTGCGCCAGTGCGAGGGTATCAGCGTGGCGGACCGGGCCAGGATAATGGGTGTGTCTACTCCCACTTACCAGAAGCGGCTACAGGATATCCTGGGGCCAACACAATCGGGGTGAACAGGCCCCAACGCAGCAAACAGGGGGACAGGTCATGGCAGCCAGGCCGGGACGTGATAAAAACGCTACAGCGGTCGCGGGCAGTGGCCCGGGACAAAAAAAATCGGTGCAGCAATACGCCGAGGAATACCAGCGCATCGCCGAGAGCCAACTACCCCTGTGCCTGGGTTTTTCGGCGCGACTGAATATGCTGTGGGACCTTGCCGGCGCGGCGCCCGCGCAAACCGAGGGGCGTGTGCTTGGTGTCATGGGCATCAACAGCGGCTGGCGCGAGTCGGATGTCAGGAACTGGCTGCAGAAGGACGTCCTGCCGTCGCGCCTTGACCTTCACAACATGGTGAAATTCCTGGTCGCGCAACTGCAGGATAACCAGGACGTCGGCCGCTGGGAGGCATTCCTCGTCTACGGTTCACCTATCGTGTCCTCGCCCATCAGCCACAGCATGTACAGGGAGGATAAAACCCGTCGCGAGATCGCCTCGATGATTTTTGCCCAGATCACCGACGAATACGCGATACCGCCCTCCGCCTATGATGCCGACAAGGTATTCCAGCGCTGCCTCACGCTGATGCAGAAATTCAATATCTACGAGCTGCAGGACTTCCAGCCGGGCCACCTGGAGCCGTTCAGGAACTATATGTTTCCGGCGGAATAGGCCGCCCTTACCCCGCACCCGCAATACCCCGGGGGCTGTAACAGCTGCCGGGATCCGCCCTCTCTGCCAGTAATTCACGCTGCCGGACCCCACCGGGCGCAAAAAACTTCAGTTTCTCCACAAATGTCCAGTTTTCCCTTGCTGGCCCCAGCGCCCATGCAAATACTGTGGATGCAACCACTGTTGTGCTGCGCATCATGGAACTGGACAGTAAAGTTGAGGATGACAATGAACGATCAACAGGAAGAATATGATATCTCGGGCGTGAAAATCGCCATTGTGGATGATGCCAAGACCATCCGGATGATGATGTCGCACACGCTCAAAGGCATGGGTTGCCAGGTGGAGTGTGCGGAGGATGGTTACAAGGCGCTGGGAATGCTGCGGCGTTTCAAGCCCGACCTGATCTTTCTCGATATCACCATGCCGGAGCTTGATGGCTACCAGACCTGCACGCTTATCCGCAATGCGGAAGATACGCGCAATACCCCGGTGGTGATGCTTTCTTCCTCTGACGGCATATTTGATATTGCCAAGGGCCAGGCCCGCGGGGCCACGGCGCATGTCACCAAGATTCCGCCGGAGCGTGTGCTGCGGCAGCTGATTCACAAACATACCGGCAAGCGCAAGGCGGCCTGATCCATGTCCAGTCTAGCGCGCCAGGCGGTAACCATGCTGGAGCAGGCCTACGCCGAAAACGGTGTGGACTCGCCCAGGCTCGCGAGCGCGCCGATGACCTGGATGGGGACGTCCCTGGGCATCGCGGGCGTGCCCCTGCTGGTGGGGGAGGGGGAGATCGATGAAATAATCGAGACGCCGGCCGTCACCCCGATTCCGGGTACCAAGCCCTGGGTGATGGGGGTGGCCGCATATATGGGCGGATTGCTGCCGATCATAAGCGGCGACGTGCTGTTTCGCCGC
>JAOUDU010000413.1 GCA_029859085.1 Gammaproteobacteria bacterium
GGCGTTCGTGCTGGCACCGGGCAAGAAGTACAAGCGGCCGAAATCACTGCCCCCGCTGATTGGCGCGCTCACCGACGCGTTCGCCGGGCACGCCCCCGCGGGCTGGGCCCTGGCAGTGCTGATGCCGGCTAAGTAAAGGCCTCGCCGCTGCTACCGGGGTGGCTCCTCGCTGCTGCGCCACTCCCCCTCGTAGTAGTAGAGATTGAATCGCTTGGCGCAAACCTGCTCGGGATCACCCTGGCCCACACCTGTCGCCCCGACCTGGTAGTTCATGCCGCGGACGCACTGGCGCATCTCCTCGATGGCCCGCTGCAGCTTGCGATCAGCACTCGGGTTGCGCTGCTCCTGGTAGGGACCTGACCAGTACCAGTAGGCAGCGGCGGCTATAAGGGCGATGGACACCAGGCGACCGAACATTATGAATCCCTCCGCAGTTGGCTGTTCAGATAAAAATGGCTGCGCTCGATCGGGCAGTTCCTCCCGCGCCGGGGCCGGCAGTTATCCTGCCCGGTTGCCATCGCAGGAGTCCTGGCAAAAAGCTGTCAGGGATTCTCCCCAACCAGCCGGATACCGTCAGGGTGCAGGGTAATACGCCGCTGTTTGTAGAGCGCACCGATTGCCTGTTTGAAAACTTTCTTGCTTACACCAAAGGTAGCATATATCGCCTCGGGTGGGCTTTTATCGGTCAGTGGCAGCGCGCCGCCGGCAGCCTTGAGACGGTCGAGGATCTGTAAGGCGAGTGAATCCAGCCGCCCTTTGCTGAACCCCGGCTTTTCCAGTGACAGGTCGATTTTCCCATCGGATCGGATATGTTTGATATAACCGGTGACAAGCTGCCCCTTGCGCAGGTCGCGGAATAATTCGTTGCCGTATAACAGTCCCCAGCTGCGGTTGTCGATCACGGCTTTTACGCCCAGGTCCGTTCGATCGGCAATAAGCAGCGAGACTTCCTGCCCGACCTCGAAGCCGCTGGCGTCATCTTTCACCCAGTGGTCGATCCGGGTCGATCCCGCCGGGCGATTTGAATTGTCGAGGTAAACTTTGACCAGCGCGTGGTCGCCTTTGCGCAGCGTGTGCTGCTGTTCGGCGAAGGGGATGAACAGGTCCTTGGGCAGCCCCCGGTTGGCGAATGCTCCCAGCTGGTTGACCTCGACGATCTCCAGCCACGCCACCTGCCCCTGCTCCGCTATTGGCCTTTGGCTGGTAGCTGCCGGTTTGTCCTCGGTGTCGCGTGAGTCGTTCATCTGGATGCGTGTTTTTCCTGATCGCGCCTTGCCGGCTATTGTACGTGATAACAGCCCCGCGGCCGCGCGCCTGTCGATAAAAAATTGCCGGCGGTACGGGGCAGGAAATAAATACGGTTACGCGGTACAATCGCCGCCATAAAACTTCCCGCAGTGCCACGGAGACCACCGGATGACTCGTTTTTTTACCCTGTTGCTGGGTCTGCTGGCCTCCACGGCGGTTATCGCTTCGGATTCCGCCGCTACAGCCCTCGACCTGACCGGGAACTGGGTGGGATACGCCGCCATCGCCATTTTCAGCGCCGCGTATTTCCTCGTGATCCTTGAGGAGCAAATCCATCTCAGGAAATCCAAGCCGGTTCTGGTGGCCGCCGGAATTATCTGGATGCTGATCGCCCTGGCGTACAATTCGCACGGGCTCACCCATGTTGCCGAGCAGGCCATCCGCCAGAACTTCCTTGAGTATGCTGAGTTATTCTTCTTCCTGCTGGTGGCGATGACCTATATCAACGCGATGATAGAGCGGGGCGTGTTCGATGAGTTGCGTAACTGGCTGGTAGTGCGCGGTTTCAGCTATCGATCGCTGTTCTGGATCACCGGCGTCCTCGCTTTCCTGATCTCCCCGGTCGCGGACAACCTCACCACGGCGCTGATCATGTGTGCTGTGATCCTCGCGGTGGGGCAGGACAAGTCGAAATTTATCGCCCTCGGCTGCATCAACATCGTGATCGGCGCCAATGCCGGCGGCGCGTTCAGCCCCTTTGGCGACATCACGACGCTGATGGTCTGGCAAAAGGGCATGCTGCCATTCTGGGCGTTCTTCAAGTTGTTCGTACCCTCGGTGGTGAATTTCGTGGTACCGGCGCTGATCATGCATTTTGCGCTACCCGCAGGCAAACCCGCTGAGGTCGGCGGCGATCGCGGGTCCGAGCTGAAGGAGGGAGGACTGGCCATCGTATTCCTGTTTTTCCTTACCATCGTGACGGCGGTGAGTTTTCACAACTTCCTGCACCTGCCGCCGGTTTTCGGCATGATGCTGGGTCTGGGCTACCTCAAGTTCTACGGCTTTTACCTGCGCAACAAGACCCATGCAACGGCCACCATTGCCAGCATGGACATGCCCCCGGGCAGCGACGGCAAGCCCGGGTTTGATGTGTTCGACAATATCGCCAAGGCGGAGTGGGATACCCTGTTCTTTTTCTACGGGGTCATCATGGCGGTGGGGGGGCTGGGATTTATCGGCTACCTGGGCATGGCCTCGGCCTATATCTACGGTGAGCTGGGGGCGACCACCGCGAACGTGCTGATAGGCCTCATGTCCGCCATCGTGGATAATATCCCGGTGATGTTCGCCGTGCTGACGATGAATCCCGACATGCCAGAACTGCAATGGCTGCTGGTAACACTCACGGCGGGTGTCGGCGGCAGCCTGCTTTCCATCGGCTCCGCGGCCGGTGTCGCCCTGATGGGCCAGGCGCGCGGGCATTACACGTTCTTCGGTCACCTGAAGTGGACGCCGGCGATTGCAGTGGGCTATTTCGCCAGCATCTATGTGCATTTCCTGATCAATGGGTAGTGCGGGCAAGCAGCTGCTGGTACTCGTCGAAGGCCTCCCGGAAATAGCCGACTAATTCCCAGCCGTCCGGCAACAGCTGCTTGTCAGCCAGGATGCAGATGTTGAACTGTCCCGCGTAACTCCAGACGGTGGTGTTGAGGCCCAGGCCGTGGGCTATCATCCCCATCGAGATCCAGTTCTTCAGTTGCATCGCTCCCATATACAGCGGTTCGCGCGGTCCAGGTACGTTGGAGATCGCGGCATTGCCCCATACGCCGAACTTGCCCTCCTTGTGCTTTACCACCCAGTCGAGCAGGCGGATAAATATCGGCGGCGTAATTTCGAGTATGTTCGACAGGTCGGAACCTTCCGCGGCCACCAGGTGCTCCTTCATCACATTGCCGGCGTGGGCCGCGGCCTTGAGCCGGGCCTCAGGGTCCGCCAGGTGTACCGGCATTGCCAGGTAGTCGGTGGAGGTCTTGTTGCCGATCATATCGTCCTGTTCCGCCGGCGGCCGCTTTGAAACCGGAATCGCGGCCACCAGCGGTCCCGTGTCCGGATCGTAGCCGCGGGTCTGCATGAACTTGCGGTAGGCCCCGGCCGAGGCCGCAACGAACAGGTCGTTGATGGTGACGCCGAAGCCCTTGCTGATGGCGCGGATGTCATCCAGCGCCAGCGTATCGAAGACAAATGTCCTGCCGCGCCCGACCATGATGTTGAAGGGCGAGTCCCGGGTGTCACTGAATGCGCTGGGGGGCAGTTCACGGCCCGATTCCTTGTACTTTTTCTTCATCGCGCGCACGTTGGCCATGCCCTGCCTGATCTTCGGCAGGCTGGTCATCCAGGTGCGGGGCAGGTCGATCAGGGCATGCAGCAACAGGGACAATTTCCCCGGGGTTTTTTCCGGAAT
>JAOUDU010000414.1 GCA_029859085.1 Gammaproteobacteria bacterium
TCCGGCGGAATCTCCCGCGACATATAACCTTTCGGCGGGGCCGGGCCCTTCCGGGCCGTTTGCGAGAATCCAGGAATAGGCGGTGCGACAATCCTGGATCCCGGCCATGCGCCGATGCTCGGGCATCAGCCGGTAGTCGATCGCCAGCACCGCCGCGCCACTGACCTCGGAAAAGCGGTTGGTGATATTGCGGTGGCTGCGGGGGCTGCCCATCATGAACGCCCCGCCGTGGATATAGAGCACCCGGCGCGACGGATCTGCACCCGGTGCGATCACCCACTCCGCCGGCACGCCACCGGCATCCACCGGGGTGATGGTGGCGGCCAGGCTGAGGCCATTGGCCATGTTATCCATGTATTCACGGATCAGCAGCAGGCGTTTACGGCGGGAGGCGCGCTGAATGGGTCCGGTGCTGACTGCCAGTGACGCCACCACCGCGTCATGTTCTTCACTCGGTTCGGGCGTGCCGGGAAAGCGCTTGCCCAGGGGTGCATCGAACCGGCCGAGGTCGGGGCCACGCAGGTGGAATACCGTGATCGCCGCGACCAGCAGCACAAGCAATAAAAATACCCAGGTCACGCGTTTCTCCTGTGGGTTGGTGTCGGGGGTGTGTCGCCCGGTGGACGGTCGATCGCGCACCGCGCAGGTTCCGGGCGACCAGTATAACCCCGATTGTGGCAGCTGCGGCTGCGGTTGTCGCTTGTCACTGGGCCGCCAATTTAGGTAGCATGCGACTACAACTGTAATAATAAAATCGGGAAAGCAGCTATGGATATGACTGGATTCTTTGCCCTACCCCCCATCCTGGGCCTCGCCGGCCTGGGTGTCGCTTTCATCATCTACCACATCATGAGTCGCCACAATCACGGCGACGGCAAGGTGAAAAAAATCGGAGACCAGATTCACCTGGGTGCGATGGTCTTCATGGCCCGGGAGTACAAAATGCTGAGCATTTTCGCCCTGGTGCTGCTGGTAGCCATTTTCGTCTCGCCGCTGGGGCTGAATACCGCGATTGCATTCCTGACCGGAGCCGTCTCTTCGGCCCTGGCCGGGTATCTCGGGATGTTCGCTGCCACCAAGGCGAATGTTCGCACCGCGGTAGCTGCCCACCACCACGGCCAGGGCCTGGCCCTGTCGATCGCCTTTTACGGCGGCTCGGTGATGGGCCTGTGCGTTGCCTCCCTCGGCCTGCTGGGACTCGGCGGGGTGTACTGGCTGTTCGGGGGCAGTGCTGAATCCTCCCACGCCATCCACGGATTCGGTATGGGAGCGTCTACGGTCGCACTGTTTTCCCGGGTGGGCGGCGGTATCTTCACCAAGAGCGCCGACGTGGGCGCCGACCTGGTGGGCAAGATCGAGGCCGGCATCCCGGAGGATGACCCGCGCAACCCGGGGGTGATCGCCGATAACGTGGGCGACAACGTGGGCGATATAGCCGGCATGGGGTCGGACATTTTTGAATCCTACTGCGGCGCCATGATCGCGTGCATCGCGATCGCCGCGACCCTGGCCCTGGATATCCGCTCCGGCATGATGTTCCTGCCGCTGGCACTGGCCAGTATCGGCCTGCTGGCTTCCATCTGCGGTATCGGGATCGTGCGCATGCGCTCCAATGCGGCGCCGGAAGCCGCCCTGCGCTCAGGCACGCTGCTGGCCCCGGTGATATTTGCCATCATGGCCTGGTTCGTGATCGATGCCATGGGCCTGGACAGCAACATCTGGTGGTCGGTGATCAGCGGTGCCGTCGGCGGCGTGGCCATCGGGCTCATCACGGAGTATTACACCGGCGGCAGCCCGGTGCGCAAAATCGCCAAGTCGGGGGAAACCGGGCCCGCCACCGTGATGATCACGGGGCTGGCCGTCGGCATGGAATCGGTGGTGCTGCCAGTCCTGTTCCTGTCCGGAATTATTTTCGTCTCGACTCATCTCTCCGGTTTGTACGGGGTGGGTATCGCCGCGGTGGGCATGTTGTCCACGGTGGGTATCACCATGGCGATCGATGCCTACGGGCCGGTGGCGGATAACGCCGGCGGTATCGCCGAGATGGCCGGCATGGGCAAGGAGACGCGCAAGATCACCGACGGCCTGGACGAGGTGGGGAACACCACCGCGGCTATCGGCAAGGGCTTTGCGATCGGCGCCGCGGCGCTGGCGGCGCTGGCGATTATTGCCGCCTACGTGCAGACCGTGCAGGTGCACAACCCCGGCTTCGCGCTGGAGATCTCCAATCCGGTAGTACTGGTGGGAATGTTTATCGGCGGCACCATACCATTCCTTATCGCCTCGATCACAATGACCGCGGTGGGCGAGGCGGCCTTCGATATGATCAATGAAATCCGCCGGCAGTTCCGCGAAATTCCCGGCCTGCTCGAGGGCAAGGCCGAGCCCGATACAGCGACCTGTGTGGATATAGCCACCACCGCGGCCCTGCGGCGCATGATCCTGCCCGGTGCCATCGCCGTCGCGGCGCCGGTGGTGGTTGGGTTTGGCCTCGGCGCGGCCTCGCTTGGCGGCATGCTGGGCGGCGCCTTGCTGGGCTGTGTCATGCTGGCACTGATGATGGCCAACGCCGGCGGTGCCTGGGACAACGCCAAGAAATACGTCGAGAAGGGCAACCTGGGTGGCAAGGGTTCCACCACTCACTCTGCCGTGGTGGTGGGGGATACCGTAGGCGATCCCTTCAAGGATACCTCCGGCCCATCGATGAACATCCTCATCAACGTGATGGCTATCGTCAGCCTGGTCATCGCGCCGCTGCTGTAACAACCGGACGCCGGCCCGCGAACGCCGCGGGCTGGCGTCTGCCCCTCCAAATCGATACCATTCCCGGCCTGCCTGTCCATTGGGAACCCCCTTGTCGCCGTTAACCCACAGCGAAAAAACCCGCATCATCCAGCAGATGTCCGCCTATATTCCCCACGCCAGGGAACTGGGTATCCGGCTGGAAGCCATCGTCGGGGAAGAAGTCACACTGCGCCTGCCCTACCGTGCCAACCTGGTAGGCAACCCGGAGACCGGCGCAATACACAGTGGTGTACTGACCGTCCTGCTGGACCAGACCCTGGGCACGGCCGGGATATGTTGTGACGCGGTGGGGGCGACAATTACCCCCACGCTGGATTTGCGCATCGATCACCTGGGAGTGGCCCCGGCGGGGCGGGACATTCTCGCCACCGCACGCGTTTACAAGGTGACGCGGCGTATCCTTTTCGTGGAAGGGTACGCCTGGTGCGAATCCAGGGACAAGCCCGTCGCCAGGGCATCGGGGAGTTGGGTGCTCATGCGTGAACTGGACCTGAAAAAACTGTGGGGCGCGGTCGATGCCGGTGCGCAGCAACAATGAGCGTGAGCCTGTCCGAATTGCTGCTGCAGAAACCCGATGCCGATACCCTGGCACGGTGGCTCGGGAAAATTCCCTATGCGGCCTACCTCGGGATCAGGGCCGAGTTTGAAGGCGGTGATATCACCTTCGTGCTGCCGGCTGACCGCAAGCTCATAGGCAACCCCACATTACCGGCCATACACGGCGGCGTCGTGGGTGCATTCATGGAACAGGCAGCCGCGCTCCACCTGATAGCCAGGATGGATGATCCGGTGCTGCCGAGAATTATAAACTTTTCCCTGGACTACCTGCGGCCGGCTCGCCTGCGGGACACCTTCGCGCGCTGCGTACTGACCCGTCAGGGACGA
>JAOUDU010000415.1 GCA_029859085.1 Gammaproteobacteria bacterium
GCGAAAACCGTAGATGGATTGCATCCCGTCCCCGACGATCATCACCGTGCGGGGCGCTTCGGGATTGGCCGCATTGTGCTGGCCCCAGCCCCGGGTGAGGGCATGAATCAGCTCGTACTGGTTGATTGCGGTGTCCTGGAATTCGTCCACCAGGATGTGTTCTATCCGGTAGTCCAGCCGCAGGGCGAGTTCGGTTGGGGCATCGTCATCCCCCAGTGCCTGCAGGGCGGACAGGGCGACCTGGTTGTGGTCCACCGCGCCCCGCTGCTGGAACACGAGCAGTAATTCCGCGGCCAGCAGTGGCAACAGGCGCGAGAGATGCACCAGCAATTGCCAGGATTCACTGCCGGTGTTGATCTCCGGCAGGATACCGGTGTCGTCCAACTGCCGCTCGAGACCATCGAGTTCGGCCAGCTCAGCCAGTATGCCCTGCAACTGGTCCTTGCGCTCGGCGGCTGTCCCCCTGCCGGCCGGAAAGCCCATATTTTTGTCCAGCCGCTTGCGCCAGCTGCCGGTATTGGTCAGCAGCATCCCCCGCAGCCGGCGCCAGGCGGCGATATCCGCGGGCTCGCAACCGGGAAACCCGGCGGGTGCGGGCTCGCCGAGGTTGGCGGCAGCGTACCGCAGCAAGTCCAGCAACTGGGCTTCATAGCCGCCCAGCCGGTCGGCCAACCCGATGAGTTCCCCCCGCACCAGGCCCTCCACCGTGGCCACCAGGTAGGCCTCTGACTCCTCGGGGTCATGATGCACGCCGACATAGCGCCGCCACTGTTCGCGCCGGGCGAGCATGGCCACGAGCAGGCGTTGCAGCCGCTCCCAGTTGTTGTCGAAATGCAGCATCAGGGCCGCCAGGTCATGCGCCACCGGGTGATCCTCCTCCACCCGCCGGAACAGCTCCGAGACAGCGCGGGCGTAGAGCTCCGCGGCGTCATCGAGCAGGCTGGCCTGGCCCCCGAAATCGCTGAGTACCGGCATCTGCCGGGTAAGGCCGCCGCAGAAGCTGTCGATGGTCTTGATGTTGAGGCGTGAGATATCCCGCACCAGGTGCCAGTCACCCCGGCGGTCGGCGGCCAGGGCCTGCTCCGCCAGGTCCCGGGTGACCCGCTGGTGGTCACTCTGGCAGGGCCCGCCGCGCCCCGCCGCCTGCAGCGCCTCGACCACCCGCGTGCGCATCTCCGCCGCCGCCTTGCGGGTAAAAGTGATGGCGAGCACCTGCTCGGGACGCTCGACCCGTGACAGCAATCGCAGGTAGCGCTGGATCAGCAGTTCGGTTTTACCGGAACCGGCGGGTGCGCTGACGCAGAAACTGGCGGTCGGATCGACTGCCCGGGAGCGTTGCGGCGCATCGACAATCGTCACGGCTGTTCACCCTCCCCGTCGTCGCCGGGACCGCCCTTGCCCACCCGGCACAGGGGCTGCAACCCACACCAGGCGCAGCTCTCGGCTGCCAGTGGATCGACCCGGGCCTCTCCGCTGACGAAGGCGGTGGCCAGCCGTTCCAGGTTTTCGCGCCAGCACTGGTTCAGGGACTCCCAGTCGGCAGCATCCATTTTCCCGGCAACCTGCCTGCCGATGTCGGTGGCTATGCCCGGCGCCGCCTCGACCCGGCCAAGCCCGACGAACCTGGACTCCCGTGGGCGCACCTGGGCGAAAGCCAGTGCCGCAGCGGCGCCCGGTGCCGCGATGCCGTAGAGCAGCAGCTGCGGCCTGGCCGGGCGATCCCCGAGCCAGTCCTGCACCTTGCTGGTACCGGACTTGTAGTCGATGATCACCCGGGAACCATCGGGCAACTGGTCGATGCGGTCTACCCTCAGGCGCAGCTGCAGCCCGCCCAGGTTGAGCGCTATATCCTGTTCACGGGCGCTGACCATGAATTCCCCCCGCTGCCGCTCGACCCCAAGCCATTCCCGCAGGAGACTCGCCAGGCGCTGGCCCTCCAGCCGCCAGTAGGCCGGACCCAGCAGGCGGCGGCGCCCCGCGGGGAATCCGGTTATCGCAGCCTGCGCGGCCTGCTCCACTGCGGCCGTTTCGGCAGCCGCGTCCAGCGCCAGCAGTCCCCGGTGATCAACCAGCGAGGCCCACAGGGAATTCAGCGCCTCGTGCAGCAGCGAGCCCCGGTCGGCGGCGGACAGCGCGAGACTGAAGGCGGGTAGCGGCTCAACCCGCAGCCGCCGCTTCGCGAAGGCCCGGAACGGACACTGGGACTGGTCCTCGAGCAGGCCACTGCCGCCGCTGACCGCCTCCAGCTCGTCCCGATCCAGCGCCGGCGCCAGCCCGTCCTCGACAACCTCGAGCGGATGCTGCTGCCGCAGCTGTGCCCACAACGGGGGGTGCTCCGCGGTGGCGTCGCCCGCCGCCGGCGCGAAACCATCGAGCAATGCGCTGGGCAGCTCGGGGACATCGTCCAGCAGCCGGCAGTAGCTGGCGTGCAGTACCGGAGTCGAACGGGTGAACTGGTCGACCAGCCCGGCGGCGAATGCCCACTCCCGTTGCGCGGTGGCGTGGGGCATCTGCAGGCGCCGCTGCAGCCCGGGGGGGATAAAGGGATTGGGCCTGGCCGGCGCGGGCCAGCGGTCGGCCTGCATCCCGCACAACCAGAGCTGGTCGAATCCAAGCCCCGCCGCCTCCAGTGGCCCCAGTACCTGTACCTTGCAGTCCGCGGTCGCCGGCTGCGACATCTGCCGACTGCAGCTGGCGCGCAGCAGTCGCAGGGCCCGCCCGAAATCCAGCGGCTGGCAGACAGCGTCATAGGCCCTGAACTCATCGAGGGTGCGATACCACAGCTCAACCTGCTGGTATTCCAGCGAGTCCAGCGGGCCGCTGCCGGGCCAACCCCAGACCGACAGGACCTCGCAAAAGCGCTCTGCCCACTGCGAAGGCAGGGCCGGGCGGCGCAGCTGGCGCATACCGGCAATGGTCAGCAGGTGCTGGCCCAGCAGCAGCCCCCTGTTTTCGCCCAGCTTTACTTCACTGGCGGCGTGGCGCAGGTCGGCGCTGTCCAGCTCCTCCCTGCCGGCGTCGTACAGGTTGTTCACAAAGCGGTTCGCCAGCGCACTGCCGGCGTCCGGCAGCAGCAGGAAGCGCGATCGCAGCAGGGCCTCTACCGCGCCGACGGTGGTGCGCGGCCCCGCCGCCAGCGCCAGGACCCCGAGAGCGTCCCTGACCACTGGCGCCCGCTCCAGGGCGATGCCGGTGGAAAAATTCACCGGCAGGCTGGTGTAATTCTCTCCAAGGCAATCAAATTCGCGCCGCAGCAGGTACTCCAGTGCCGCCCGCTCCCCGGCCATGTCTCCCAGCACTATGCCGAGCGATGCAGACGGATCCTGGCGGCTGGTCGCCGCCGCCCAGCTGGCCACGGCCTGCAGCTCCGCCCGCTTGTCGGCAAAGCTGTGCAGCAGCCGCTGGCCGGGCTGCCCCGCGGGTGCAATTTCCCTCAACTGCTCCGACAGCGCGGCGACTGTCGCGCGGTAAAGTGGGGGAATATCGTCAAACTCGAGCAGGGCCACCCGGGATGGCGCCAGCTGCCCGGCACAGCCGCGCAGCTGGCGGATACAGTCCAGTGCCGTTGCCTGGGCCGCCGACCGCAGCCGCTGCTCAAACAGCTCCAGCCAGCGCAGGAAAGTGCCACAGTCCGCGTCGAGGGTAAATTCCTGGCGCGTACCCGGCGATCGCGTATCCACCTGCCAGC
>JAOUDU010000416.1 GCA_029859085.1 Gammaproteobacteria bacterium
CTTGTCCGCCAGCACATCGCGCACTGTACCTGGCTCCTCCAGATTTGAAGATGTCTCGCCGCGCAGGTAAAAATCTGTCCACAGGCTGGGCACGGCCATGAACGCTCCCTGCCATTTCAATCCCAGCCGCCCACCGAAATCCGGCACTGCAGTATCCCACGTCGAAAACGCTTCGTACTCGATCTTGCGTTTCATCCAGGTCAGGCTGGCGTAGGGTTCCAGACCTGCGGGCAGGCCAGCGTAGGCCACAAACAGTTCTACACCGTGGGCATTGGACTTGCCGATATTCTGGTACAGCTGATCTCGCCGGCCGGGGCAGTTATCCTCCGGTGTACAAGGTAGGTGGTGAATATAGTCTTCCGATTCGGTGTAAAACACCGTGGCATCCAGAGTGAGTTGACTTTTCTGCAGGCGCAGGCCCATGTCGTAATTGACCGAAGTCTCCGGGTTGAGGCTGGCGTCGGGGTTGACGAAGCTGGATCCGGCGTATGCGCCCGTCACCAACTGGGTAAGAGAGGGGTAGACATAACCCTGGGAGACATTGGCCCGCAGGTTAATATCATCTGTTACCCCCCACACCAGTCCAACTGCGCCGATCACTTTCTGGTCGCTGTCGAGTGTTCCCGGGGTAAGGCTTGCGCGGTCGGTGTAATCCAGCTTGCCGTCAACGTAGTACTGGCGCAGGCCGGCGGTGAGCGCAAGGCGGTCCCCGATCTCCCACTGGTCCTGGGCAAACAGCGCCCAGGTCTCGATACTGGCCTTGTCGCGAATCACCTCGATCCCGCTGGGGGCGATCGGTGGTGTCCACGATAGCGTATCCACGTGCCGGGTCTGGTCCACGTCATCGTTCAGGTACTGCAGGCCCGCAATCATCCGGTGGCTGCCCAGCGGCTGGAAATTCAGCTGTAGGAGAATGCCGTCGGTGTTCAGGGTGCTATAACTATTGATGTCCCTGCTGTACCACACCGTTTCAGTATAAGTGTAAAAGTGCCTGTCATTCTCCTGGTGGAAGGCGTTGGCCGAAACGTTCTGCAGCCAGCTGTTATCGACGTCCCAGTCGTAGAATAGCCCGTGCTTGTCCCGGTCCCGCCGTGGCGACTCTACATAAAAATCCGTGAGGGGGTAGGTGGTCTTTACCTCTTCCTCGACGTAAACCTTACTGCTGCTCTCATATTTCTCGTAGGTATACTCCAGATGTTGTGCGCCAAAGCCCCGCCCCGCATACAGATACACGCTGTCGTTGTCGTAGGCGGTATTGTCCATGGAACCAGCGGGGGTGGAGCGGTCCTCGTGGTCGCTCTTCGCACCTGCCAGGCGGTATTCAAAACCCTCAAGGTTCCCATAGACGCTGGCAAAGCTGTTGTAGCCGTCCGTGGCACTGTCATAGCCGCCCTCCACCGAGGCCTGCAGCGGCTCTGTGCCGCCCTTCTTGGTGATAAAGTTCACCACGCCGCTGAGCGCCTGGGAACCGTAGAGCACGGAACCGGAACCCCGCAGCACCTCGACCCGTTCCACCATGGCCGGGTTGAGGCTCAGCGGCGTGCCTACTTCATAGTGATCGGTGACCTCCTGGCTGTTGACCAGAACGGCGGTTCGCCGCGACTCTTCCCCACGAATACGGATGCGTCCCTGCCCGGGCTGCCCGGAATCGGTAACCTGTATGCCTGGCACGTCCCGCATGAGCTCCGCGAGGCTGGGTACTGTCGCCCTCGCCAGCTGTTCCTCGTTGATGACGCTGAGGGACGCTGGGCTGTCGAAAATGCGCTCACGGGTACGGCTGGCCGTCACCACGACCTCCTCGAGTTCGCCGGAAGCAGGAAAGGCACCGGGGGAAGCCCGCACCGCGCCGGAACCTGCGGCAAGAATGGCCAGGGCGAGCAGGCCGCGGGGGAAGTTACACGTTTGCATGTGAAGTCACCTGAATTTTTGCTTGCATTGTAGTGTAACCGCAGGAACAACCGTTGATCTGGCGCAGGTTTTGAATCCCTGAGCGGATATCGAGGGAGCGTGCTTCGTCGACTGTATGCCAGTACCAGTTCCTGAGAGGCTGCACAAGGCTGCACACAAAGCCGTTTTAAAGGCGTCAATCGATGCTGAAACCCACCCAAAGTGAATCCATCAAACATCAGCCCTGCACTGTCATTCGGGGGTTGATCTGTATCAACGAGTTATTTCGCCACAAGGGTATGTTTAGACCACGAATCGTAACAAGGAAGCGGGTGGTGGCATGAAACAATTGAAGAGCTACCTGATGATATCCGGCGGGCTTATGCTGGCGGCCGGGTCCAGCGCCGGTTGGGCGGCGGACGGCTTTACAAACGACCTGGTTGAGGCTATTCGCGGCGGCAGCGTCGGGCTGGACTTTCGCTACCGTTTCGAGGGCGTAGACCAGGATGGTATCAGCAAGGACGCGGAGGCATCGACGCTGCGTTCACGCATCACCGCTACTTCCGGTTCTCTTTACGGGTTTACCGCGTTGGGGGAAGTCGATAATGTCACTGTTATCGGATCAGACCATTACAACTCGACCGTGAATGGCAAGAGCCAATACCCGGTAGTCGCTGATCCGAAGGGCACCGAGGTAAACCAGGTTTACCTCAAGTACACGGCGGATGCAGCCAACGGAATCTACGGCCGACAGCGGATCAATTACAGTAACCAGCGCTTTGTCGGCGGCGTCGGCTGGCGCCAGAACGAGCAGACATTCGATGGCTTTCGCGCCAACTGGCAGGCGCTGGATAGTGTCAACCTCGATTACAGTTACACCTACCGGGTCCATCGTGTCTTCGGCCCCGACGATGGTACCTTCCCGGCGGAATGGGACGGCGACAACCATTTCCTTTATCTGGATTGGAAAGTGGCGGAGGGCCATAACATCGGCGCCTTCGGCTACTATATCGACGTCGACTCGCAGCACAGCTATCCTGCGGCAAAAACGGTGAACAATTCCAGCGAGACCTGGGGTCTGGAATACGTGGGCAAGATATCCGCCCTCAGTGTGCGGGCGGCCTACGCCTCGCAGGCGGACGCGGGGGACAGCGAACTGGATTACAACGCCGATTATTACCTGCTGGAAGTGGGGGGCGCGGTAGCCGGCATCGGGCTCAAGGCCGGTTATGAAGTCCTCGCGGCCGGTGACGGTACCGGCTTTGCCACACCCCTGGCGACGCTGCACAAATTCCAGGGGTGGGCGGACAAATTCCTGACCACTCCCGGTGATGGCGTCGAGGACCTGTATTTCGGCGTGGATGCGGCGGCGGGACCAGTCAAGCTGGCGGCCGTTTACCATGATTTCCAGGCGGAAGACTCCAGTGAGGATTTCGGCAGTGAGATCGACCTGGCGGCGACCTGGCCAGTTAACGAGTATTTCACCACCGAATTGAAATTTGCCGGCTTCAGTGCCGATGGTAATCGCTATACCGACACCGATAAGCTCTGGCTGACATTGCAGTTCAAGCTCTGACATCCCGATCCCACCAGGATTACCAACTGCAAACGCGGGCCCTGCGATTGTTAACCCGTCGGCGGGCTTCCTGCCGCATGCTGTTTCCTCCACTCACGGGGAGGCATGCCGAACCGGCCGCGGAATGCGCTGGAAAATGTGCTCAGGTCCGCATAGCAGAGCATATCGGTCAGGGTGGTCAGTGAACCGTTCGACTGCTTAAGGTATTGCGTGGCGATATCAAA
>JAOUDU010000012.1 GCA_029859085.1 Gammaproteobacteria bacterium
ACGTCGGCGGCGATACCCTGGAGGCCGGCATCAGCCACATGGCGGAATTCGGGCGCATCGTCCTGTGCGGCTCGATATCCGGCTACAACGACGAGACACCGCGCCCCGGGCCGCGCAACCTGAATATACTGGTCACCCGGCGCATCCGGATGCAGGGTTTTATCGTCATCGATTACCTGGCGCGGGCCAATGAGGCGTTCGCCGCCCTGGGCCAGTGGGTCAGCGCGGGTGATCTCGCCTGGCGTGAGGATATCCAGCAGGGCTTCGAGAATATCCCGGCCACGTTGCAGCGCCTCTACGACGGCCGCAATACCGGCAAGCAACTGCTGAAACTGGCGGACCCGGAATAGTTATCCACAGGTCGCCCTGTGGATAACTATGGGGACAGACTGTCGAAACAGCGCCCGTCCCGCCCGGGCCGGGCCTGCACTTCCCCGGGCCGGGAAAATCGCAAAACCGGTTTTAATAATATCGAATCAATAACTTGCGTGTTTTTTATAGTGTTTTGCGGGCACCGGCGCGCGCTGACACTGTAAAAACAGGGACTTCCCGCAAAATGTGGATATATTTTCGCGGGCGTCGTTGGCAGCCACTTACCGTCCAGCCCACTGAGCCCCGAGGGTTTCAAATTTGAACGCGGCATCGGTGTCACGCCCAACCGCCCTTTTTTGCGGCCCGGGTCAGCCCTGTTCGCGATGGCGAATCGACCAGCAGCAGTGAATCTTCGGGTTGCGCTGGAAGTCCGGGTCCAGGGTCGACCGCGAGATATCCTCACACAGGAACTGTTCGAGCAGCGCCGGCTCCAGCTTGAAGCCGCGGCGGTTGTTGGAAAAATACAACTGGCCGCCGGGGCGCAGCACCTTCATTGCCGAGCGCACCAGTTCGGGATGATCCCGCTGGATATCGAAAGTCTCGGTCATCGCCGTGGAGTTGGAAAAGGACGGCGGGTCCAGCAGCACCAGGTCGTAACTGCCATCGGCCTGGTGCAGCCACTCCAGGCAGTTGGCCCTGACCAGGCGGTTGTCCACTTCATCGAGGCCGTTGTGGACCAGGTTCTTGCGCAACCAGGCCAGGTAGGTATTGGAGAGGTCCACGCTGGTGGTGGAGCGGGCGCCACCCAGAGCCGCGTGCACCGTAGCCGAACCCGTGTAGCAAAAAAGATTCAGGAAATCCCTGCCCGCGGCTTCGGCTCCCAGGCGCCGGCGCAGGGGGCGGTGATCCAGGAACAGGCCGGTATCGAGGTAGTCCTGCAGGTTGACCAGCAAGCGCGCGGGTCCCTCGGTGACGCTGACCAGTTCGCCCCGGCTATCCTGCTTTTCATACTGCGCGGTGCCGCGCTGGCGCCGCCGCTGCTTGTAGACGATGGCATCCGCCGCCAACCCCAGCGCGCCGGGCAGCGCCGCCTGCACTTCCTGCAGCCTGCGGGCGGCGGCCGCGGGATCCACCCCCTGCGGCGCCTGGTACTCCGCCACGCAGGCGCGCTCACCGTAGATATCCACTGCCACCGCATACTCCGGCATATCGGCATCGTAGAGCCGGTAACACTGGATCTGCTCGCGCCTGAGCCAGGCCGAGAGGCGTTTGCGGTTCTTGCGAACGCGGTTGGCAAACATAGTGGCGCCGGCGGACAATTCCCCCGGGGCCCCGGGGGGCGCCGCGCTCTCAGCCGCGGCCTGTTCCGGCAGCGGGCGCAACTCGTTGTCGACCAGGTCGAACAACAGCAGGTGGGCCGCCAGCGCGCCGTTCCAGAATGCGTAGCGCTTGTGGCTGCGCAGGCCGATCGCCCGGCCCAGGTCAAGGTCGGAGGTAAACACGGCGGCGGTCCAGCCGCGGAACTCCCGCACCATCACCTCCCCCAGCTGGTGGTAGAGCGGGCGCAGGTTCTCTTTTTCCCCCAGGCGCTCGCCATAGGGCGGGTTGCAGACCAGCAGCCCCAGCGGCATCGGCACATGCGTGGGCCGGGTGAGTTCCGCCAGGGGCCTGGCGCTGACCCGCACCACTTTTTCCAGGCCGATCCGGGCGATGTTTTCCTCGGCGGTGCGGATGATCCTCGGGTCGGCATCGTAGCCGCGAATCTCCGGCAGGGTCCTGGCTTTGCCCCGCTCCGCCCTGCCCCTGGCATCCGCCAGGATAGCTCGCCACTGGGGCTCGTTGTGCCCGCGCCAGTGTTCAAAGCCGAAGCGCCGCCGCCCCAGCCCGGGCGCGATATCCGCCGCCATCATCGCGGCCTCGAGCAGCAGGGTGCCGGAGCCGCACATGGGGTCGACCAGGGCGCCGCCGCGGGCGGCGATGCCGGGCCAGTCGGCGCGCAGCAGGATCGCCGCGGCGAGGTTTTCCTTCAGGGGCGCAGCCCCGCCGGCCAGGCGATAACCGCGCTGGTGCAGGCTGCCGCCAGAAAAGTCCAGCGACAACACGGCCTGCTCCCCGCTGAGGCGGACATTGAGGCGGATATCCGGGTCCTTGCGCGCCACCGGGGGACGCTGCCCCAGTTTCTCTGTAAACCAGTCGACGATGGCGTCCTTGCTGCGCTGGGCGCCGAACTGGGTATTGCGGATCTCGCGGTTTTCACCGGAGAAATCGATACTGAAGCTCTGGCCGGGGCCGAACAGCGCGGCCCAGTCCACGGTCTTCAGCTGCCGGTAGAGCGTATCGCTGTCCGCCGCCTCCAGCCGGGCAACCGGCAGCAGCACCCGGTTGGCCAGGCGCGACCAGAGGCAGGCGCGATAGGCCAGTGCGACCGGGCCGGTGAAGTAGACCCCGGCCACCGTTTCCCGGGTGCCGCTGGCACCCAGCGCCGCCAGCTCCGCAGCCAGCAGGGATTCCAGCCCCTTGGGGCAGGCTGCGAACCACTGGTCCTGGGCAAACTCACTGAGCGACATTGAAATCGATATCCGCAGTTAGATTGAAAATATTATTCAATATTTTCAGGTAGTTACAATGGGTTTTAAAAGTGATTGCGAGAAACGCCCGGCGGTGCTGCCTGTCAGGAGGAACTGCGCCTGGAGGCCGCCGGGGCGCGCTTGCGCTTGCGCGGGGGCGCCTTCCTGGGGGCGGCCCTGGCCTTGCCTTTCCCGGCCCGGCCGTCCCTGGCGGTTGCCGGCGCGGCAACCTTGCCCAGGCGGGCCATTTTTTCGGACTGCATGACATCCAGCACCAGGCCGATGGAACTCTGCATGTAGTGAATGAAGCGCTCGTACTCCGCGTCACTGAAACCGCGCAGGACATCGTGCTGCCGGTACAGGTTGATAAAGCGCCGTTCCCGCTCGTACTGCTTGGGCAGCGCGAGCACGCCCCACTGCTCCAGGGTCTTCTCCAGCGCCGGGTTGTAGGTGCGCATGAACTTGATCAGGAACGGTATCGGGTCGTGGCGGGACAGCAGCGAGGCGCTGCGCAGCATCACCTCCAGCGGCATGATGGTCTGCCCGCTCTCGATATCCTCGAGCATGGTTTTATCGGCCAGGCCGAGGCTCTCGGACAGGTCCTTGAGCGACATGCCGGCGGTTTCCCGCGCATCGCGCAGGAAGTGGCCGGCCTCGGCCATCGCCTCGAGTCGCTCCGGTTCAAGCTGGTTGAGCACGGTTGAACGCAACCAGTTCTCGCCGAACATGGCGGTCATCGCCGCGGTATTACGCGCCAGCCCCAGGGTGCCGCCCGCTACCTGCCCGGTCAGGCGCCGCACGGAATCCAGCAGCGATTCGGGTTCGTGGTCGATAGATTTTTTTGCCATGGCCGAAGCATAGCCCATTAATGAGGTTTAACGTAAGGGGCTGGCGTACAACGGTGTCAGGAACCCGCGGGCGCACCCGTCTCGAGGGCGAAAATATCGCGCAGGATCGAGCGCCACTCGTTGTACTGGGATTGCAGTGTCCCGCTGAGGCGGAACACCCTGCCGCTGGCCTCCATCACCGTGGGCGTTACCTCGTTATTGAAGCCCTGTGACATGTCATCCAGGTCCTGCTTCTGGATCTTGATCTGCTTGTAGGTGTTGTAGGTCTGCTCCATCGCGGGAAACGTGCCGCGCCGGCCGATGCGGTCCCTGTTCTGGGCCCGCGCCTCGTACTCCTGCTGGTACAGCGCCTGCTCGCGACCATACTGGCGCCACAGGGTGTAAGTGGGCGCCATTTCCTCGTAGATCTTCACATACTGTTCATCGACCGTATCGACGAACAGGTGCTCCTGGTTGCGGATGCGCTCCACCCTGGCCAGCATCGGGTCTCCCTGGGCAGGCAGGCGCACCAGGGTGTAGATACCCTCCGGGTCCTGCTGCAGGTAGCTGCCGAAGGCATCCTCGGACAGGCTGGCCGCGTAGCGCAGCAATGCCACCTGGCGGATCGCCCGCAACTGGCGGCTGTCCAGGCTCTGCCGGTAGGCCAGCAGGTCATTGGCGACCTGCCGGTAGAGATCGATAAAGGGATCGCTGTCCTCGCTGCCGGGGTAGTCCCGCTCGGTAGTCAGGTCCCGGTAGGTTTTGTCCAGCCATACCTTGCCGCTGGCATCCCGGGCGCTCACCTGCAGTACCAGTTCACTGCCGTTGGACAGCAGGATCCTGCCGCTCACCATCAGCTCGGTTGAGGCCTGCTCGTCCGGCAGCACCCTCACCACACCCCAGGCATTCGTTGCCAGCAGCACCTGGCGCAGCAGTACCGGCATGAACTGGGCCTCGGCCTTGCGGATCTCGGGAAAGATGCCGAGTTTGCTGTGGGTGGATTCATCGATGGGGATACCGGGGTTGAAGATCACCAGCCCCACGTCCAGCAACGCCGCCTCCGGTACCGACTGCTCCACCCGCAGGGTGACATCGCCCACCGGCGGCACCGCCAGCGCGGGATCCGGGGACCATTGCTGGGCCCGGGCCGCCAGGGTCACCAGGCAACACAGCGCCAGGGCCGCAGCCGCCCGCCAGCTCACCTGGATTTTTCCGTCGTACATACCCTGCCCTTGGAGATTGTCATTTTACAGCTGTAACCGTCGTCCTGGGGCACGTAGTGCACATACACCCGGTTCACGGTGAAGGGAGAGGTGACCCGGTCGGATATCACGGTTGTGGCGATATTGAGCCGCTGGCCGTCCGGGGCCAGGCTCAGGACCTGCTGGATCGTGAGCCCCTCCGGCAACAGCGTCTTGAAGATGAGCTGGTGTTGCTCCCAGCCGCAGATTTCCCGGCCCAGCGGCGTTTCAACCGTGTGGTACTGGCCCGGGTAGAACTCGCAGGTAAGCGCGTAATCCTCCTCCCGCTTGACCCTTATCTTGTGCTCGTCCTGGGTGATTTCAAGCAGCTGCGACTGGGTGACCAGGTCCGCCATCTGGGCCAGGCCGATGATCGAGGCGCCGCTGTTGGTATCCCCGGGGCCACCGATGATCATGCCGGGGCCGGCACTCTGGTAGACGCCGCTGGCCTGGGCCCGCTGCTGGCTCTGCTGGCGCACATCCCGCACCAGGGCGTTGAGATTGTCCTGGATATTGTCGCTCTGGCTGTAGTCGAGCTCCCAGAAGCCGCTGAAGTTGACCGCCCTGTCGGTCTGGTTGATCGCTGCGCGCCGCTGCTGGGGCGGGCTGGAACAGGCGGCCAGGCACAGCACGGACAGCAGGACCAGGGTGAGACGATATGGATTGGCGGTATTCATGGCGGCGCTAGTGTAACCCAGTGAGGTCCGCGGGAAATCTCCCCGCTGCAAAACTTTCTATGTTTTTTTTGACAAACTGCCCCGCCTGCGCCGCCCTCAGCTGAACAGCGCCTCGCCGGCGGCCAGGCGGCTGCCCAGTTGCGCGACATGGAAGGAACTGCAGCCCAGCGTCATCTCGTTCTGGCGCAGCCACAGGCAGTACCGCCACAGCGGGTATTCCCGGTCGATACCGGTGCCGCCGTGGACATGCTGGGTGGCGTAGCTCACCCGGTGCCCCGTGTCCCCGGCCCAGATCTTCGCTATCTGCACCTCCGTGGTTGCGTCCACACCGCTATCCAGCAGGGAGACTGCCTGGTAGGTGGTCAGGCGCAGGCACTCGACGTCGATATAGCAGTCGGCCATGCGGTGACCGACCGCCTGGAAGGTCGCCACCGGCACGTCGAATTGCTTGCGCTCCGAGGTATAGCTGGCCGCCATGCGCATGGCGCAGTCCGCCGCCCCCAGCTGATGGGCGCAGATCGCCGCGGTAGTGCGTTCGGCTATCCACTGCATTACCCTGGCGCCGTCGGTGGCGGTGATGACATCAGCCGCGGGCACGCGCACCGACGCCAGCGCCAGTTCGCACTGGGGCTCGAAGCTGGTGACCTGCAGGTCGGCAAGGGTCACACCGGCAGCGGCGGGGTCCAGCAGCACCACCGCCACGCCGGCCTCTGCGCGCGCGGCCAGCAGGATGCGCTGCGCGTGGGCCGCGAAGGGCACCGCGGTCTTGGTGCCCGACAGCACCAGGTCGGCGCCGTCGGTCACCGCGGTCACTGCCAGCGGATCTGCCGGGGCCTCATTGAGTTGTTCCGACAGCGCCGCGGTCAGCAGCAGCTCCCCCGCCGCTGCGAGGGGCAGCACAGCTTCTTTCATCGCTTCGCTGCCGAATCGCTGGATGGCCAACGCTGCCGACACGCTGTGCGCGATGGCGGGAACCGGCGCGATGCTGCGACCCACTTCCTCGATAAACAGCGCCAGCTCCATAAAGCCGAAACCCATCCCGCCGTAGCGCTGCTCCAGCGCCACCGAGGGCAGGCCCGCGGCGACGAGTTGCCGCCACAGCGCCCGGTCAAAGCGCGGAGACTGGTACTCGTCATAGGCCGACAGGCTCTGGGCACTGACCTGCTCCGACAGGATTTTCCGGGCGAGTTGCCTGACTTCCTGCTGCTCCGCGCTGAATCCAAATTCCATGCTGGTGCCCTTCCTGCTCAGCGACTGGCGCGGGGCATCCACAGCCCCGCCGCCGATATGATGTCACGCTGGATTTCGTTGGCGCCGCCACCGAAAGTGATGATCGAGGCGGTGCGATAAAGGCGCTCGAGCTTGGCCGCCTCCGCCGCGGTCCGGGCGCACCCCGCCCGGACCAGGCCGGCCTGGCCGACAATTTCCCCCAGCATACGGTAGACCTCGATAAAGCCCTCCGAGCCATAGACTTTGGCGGCGGAGGCATCCGCCATCTCCAGCACGCCCTCGGTCATCGCCCAGGACTGCTTGTAAACGATCAGCTTCATGCACTCTATCAGCGCGCGGCAGCGGCCCAGGTTCTGCTGCACCCAGGGCTGGTCGATGACCCTGCCGCCGGCAGGCAGCCGGGCACTGCCCGCCCATCGCACCACCTGGTTGAACAGCTGGGACACGGGCCCGAAGTTGATCAGGCTGAGCCGCTCCCGGTTGAGCTGCCCGGTGATCAGTTTCCAGCCGCCGTGCAACTCACCGACCAGGTGATCGTTGCTCACCCGGATATTGTCGTAATAGGTGGCATTGGTGCGCACGCCGCCGAGGGTGTGCACCGGGGTGCAACTCCAGCCGGGGTCCGAGTTCGGCACCAGGAACATCGAGATGCCCTTGTGTTTTTTCGGGGCGTTCGGGTCGGTGCGCACGGCGAGCCAGGTGTAGTCGCAAAAATGCGCCAGTGATGTCCACATCTTCTGGCCGTTGATCACCCAGTCATCGCCGTCGCGGACCGCGCTGGTTTTCAGGTTCGCAAGATCGGTGCCGGCGCCGGGCTCGGAGTAGCCGATCGCGATCAGCAGCTCGCCGCTGAGAATTCTGGGCACCAGCTCGCGCTTGATCCACTCGTTGCCGTGCTCCGCGAGCATGGGGCCGACGGATTCGGTGGTGAGGAAAGGAAAGGGGTAGCCGGCCCGCATGATCTCCTCGACGAAGATGAACTGCTCCAGGGGAGACATGCCGCGCCCGCCCCAGGACTCGGGCCAGCCCACGCCGATCCAGCCGTCGCGACCCATCTGCCGGAGCGCGTCGCGCCACAGCGGGCCGCCGCCCTCGCCCATATCGCGCTCGCACTCCGCAACCAGCTCCGGGGTCATCAGTTTGCCGAAATAGGCGCGCAGCTCGTCCCGCAGCGCCAGTTGTTGCTCTGTAAACTGGATGTCCATATCAGTCGCGGAATCCTGTGATCGATTTGGCCGCCTGGTAGGCGAAGGTCATCGCCGGCCCGAGGGTGGCGCCTGGGCCCGGGTAACAGGGCAGCGTGGGCGCGCTGCAATTGCCGATCGCGTACAGCCCCTCGATGGCGTGGCCGTCCTCGTGCAGGACCTGGGCGTCGGCATTGGTCACCATGCCGCCCTGGGTGCCGAAATCACCCGGGTCTACCCGCATGGCGTAAAACGGGGGTTTGACCACGGGACCCAGGCAGGGGTTGGGCGTGACCCGCGGGTCGCCGTAGTAACGGTCGTAGGCGGACTCGCCGCGGTGGCATTCCGGGTCGACACCGGTGCGGGCGTACTCGTTCATTTTGGCAACGGTATCGGCCAGTCCCGCGGGATCGACGCCAATCTTGGCGGCGAGTTCGGTAATGGTTTCGGCTTTGGCGAAAAAACCCTCCTTCTCGTAGCGCTTCGGCAGCATCCAGTCGGGACGGAACTTGCTGTTGTACAGGGGGCCCACAAAATAACTGGCGCGGAAACTGGCGTCGAATACCTGCCAGCTGGGGTTGCAGGGGTTTTCCGGGCTGTGTACGCGAAAGGTCTCCTGCTGGAACGCCATGTAATTCTGTGACTCGTTGCTGAAGCGCTTGCCGGCGGGATTGACGACAATCGAGCCGGGGTAGGATTTTTCCATGATACTCAGGCGGGGAATCTCCTCCCCCGGCACCGAGATGGTGTTGCACCACCAGGCTTCGTTCAGCCGGTGCATTTTCGCGCCGAGGCGCATGCCCTCGCGGATGGCGTCGCCGGTGTTGTCGCGGGTTCCGGCACTCCAGCGGTGGTCCGTGGGTTGCGGCAGGTACTGCTCCCGCATCTCCTGGTTGTGCTCAAAACCACCCGCGGCCAGGACCACCGCCTTGCGGGCCTGGATGCGCAGGAGGCGCCCGTTGCGCTTCACTTCCAGGCCGACCACCCTGCCCTGCTCCTCGACCAGGCGGGTCATCGCGGTGTTGCGCCACAGCGGAATGTCCCGGTCCAGCATGGAGGCGCGCAGGCGCGCCACGCCGGCGCAGCCGGTGGCCAGGCGCCGGTGGAACCGGTCCCGCAGGCGCCAGGGGATATCCACCACATAGGCAGCCACCAGCTTCAGCGCGATTTTCCACCAGCCGGGCTGCTGGCCGATCAACAGGGCGGCCTCCTGCTGGGTAATGCCGATGACACCGGCCAGGTGCATCATCGGGTGGGTGCGGCGCAGGTGTCGCCACTCCTCGCCCAGCTCGTCCGCGTTGAACGTTTCCGGCTCCATGGAGCGGTGGCCGGTCATGGCGCCCTCGAGGTTGGTGTAGTAGTCGGGGTAATGGGCCAGGCTGACGTAGCGGGCACGGGTATGGCGGTGCAGGAACTCCACCATTTTCGGGCCGTTTTCCAGGTAGGCGTCCAACTGGTACTCGGGTACTTCCTCGGTACTGATCAGCTGGCGCAGGTAGGTTCTGGCGGCCGCGATGGAATCCTCGGCGCCCTCGGCGCGGGCGTAACGGTTGCAGGGTATCCAGACCCCGCCGCCGGAAATCGAACTGGTGCCGCCATAAAGATGGGACTTTTCCACCACCAGGACATCCGGGGTACCCATTTCATGACTGCACAGGGCCGCCGTAAGTCCGCCGTTGCCGGATCCGACCACGACCACGTCAAAACTGTAATCCCACTGCTGCTGCGCACCCATGCCCTGACCCCGCCTGAAACAAGGCGCAATGGTAGCGCACTCCCCCGTCAATTCGGCCAGGGCAAAATACTTAAGCGGCCTGAGGTTCAATAAATTGGTCGCGGCGTCCGGATCCTGTCCGGGGCCAGCGGGCACGCGCGCGGCAAAATAGGCTTGTCCTGAGGGCGGGTCGGTGTCTACACTCGACCCTTCAGATTCCCGAATCACCGGTAAAACCACGTACCAAGGAAGCGATTATGTCCAGATTGACAGGAAAGAACTGGCTTGGCGCCGCCGCGGTGGGCGCCGCACTGCTGTCGTTACCCGCGCTGTCCCACTTCGACGACAAACAGATGCCACAGTCCTACCGGCAGTCCTATTTCGCCCTGCTGGCGGCCAACTTCGGCCCCATGGTGGGCACGGTGAAGGGCGAGATTCCCTGGGACCAGGCCAGGATGGACAGCTGGGCGCACGACCTGGCCGCGCTGGCCACCCTGGACATCATGCGCGGCTTCGTCGACGGCTCGGATAAAGGCACGACCCGGGCGAAACCGGAAATCTGGCAGGACAAGGCCGATTTCGGCAGTAAAATGGATGCGCTGCGCAAGGAGCTGGCAAGCCTGCAGAAGGTCACCGCGGGCGGCGACCGGGAGGCCATAGCCGCACAGGTGGGTGCCGCCGGCAAGGCCTGCAAATCCTGTCACGACGACTACAAGGCCGAGGACTACCTGTACTGATTCACCACATCACCGGCGGTGGTGGCGGGGCCAGCTGGAGCAGGCCCCAGAGTGCAAGCGAGGCCAACAGCAGCACGAGCAGCGCGCGCCATGCGGGCACCGGGGCTGACCGGCCCGCGCGCCCCGCGGCGCTGCCTCGCACCATCGCCTGCACGAGCGGTTCCCGGCGCCGGAACTGGTGATACAACACCGCGATGATATGCAGGGCCACCAGGCCGAGCAGCGCGTCGAACGCCACCTCGTGCACCACGCCCATCGCATCGCGCAGCGCCACGCTGGCGCTGTGGTACAGCGGTCCGTTGAAGAATACGTCGTCACTGTTGAACAGCCCGCTGATCGCCTGCAGCAGCAACAGGAGCAGCAGTGAGATTACCGACCAGCCACCCAGCGGGTTGTGGCCGGCGCCAGCCATTCCCTCTCCCCGCAGATAGGCCAGCACCCTGCGCGGGCCGGCCAGGAAATCCGCAAAGCGCGAGTGCCGGCTGCCGACAAAACCCCATATGACCCGGCTGACCACCAGCACGATAAGCGCGTAGCCCAGCCACTGGTGCAGCTCAAAGTTTTCAGTTTCCGCGCTCCACCAGGACAGCGGGACACAGGCGACGATAAGCCAGTGGCACGCACGGGTGGGAATATCCCAGAGCGGGTATGTTTTTTCGGACGTCACAGGCCTGCCGGTTACTGCCTGACCAGCGGCGGGTAGGCGGCGTCCACATCCCGGTAGCTGTACACCCAGCGCCTTTCTTCCAGCGTCGCCCGGTGGCGGGCTCCCGGCGCGGAGGGTGCGGCGCTGTCATAGCCGGCGTCGCCGCGGAACATCACGGTCACCTTGCCGTCATCCAGGGCAAAGACGGGCAGCACCTCGGGCACGGCGCTGCTGCGCTCTGCCGCCACCAGTTGCGCGATGGAATCGTAGGCGCCCAGACCGAGCAGGGTCACCAGCGTCGGGGGAAGCACGGGCAGCTCTCCCCGCTGGTGCATCGCGATCGCCTCCTCGACCCCAAGCCAGAGGTGGTCGTGGATCTCGCCACCATCGATGACAACGTCTTCGGCTGTCGCAACCGGGGCCGCATAAATCCATGTGGAGAAGCGCCTCGGCTCCGCCACCGGGGTAGTCCAGTGGCTGACCAGAACCATATCCTCGAGTTGAGGGCGCAGGCCGGACTCCTCCCAGGCCTCTCTCGCGGCGGCTATCCGTGAGGCCTTGAGCTCGTCGCCTCCGGCGGCGGCAAAATCTTCCGGGTCGAGCGCCCCGCCTGGAAACACCCAGTAGCCGCCGGCAAACATCAGGGCCTTGTTGCGCTTCAACAGCAGGGTCTCCAGCCCCTTCCGGGTCTCCCGCAACAGCACGACGGTGCTGGCGGGTCGTGGCTGTGCCGGAACCGCGCCGGTTGAATTCCCGTTTTTTGAAGCAAACATAGCCAGCAGCCACTCCGTGGGTTTCTGTCCAAGGGTAAAAGATAACAGCATTTACTGCTCGCGGGCGAGCCACCAGCCGGACTCAATTCAGGACATGGTGTACTCCTCGATACCACATGTTTTGCCTTTGCCGCCAAAAACTGGAATGCTGGACGGCGTCTTCACTGCTCACGGCAAACTTCGCGATGGATTTCTCAAGCCCGGCCGCCCTCCGCCCGATGGCAGCACTGCTGCTGGCGCTCACAGCCCCTGCCAACGCCCAGGGACCGACGGCTGCAGGCGACGCCGCGGCCGCCGCCGGGCGGGACTATCCGGCCCGGCCCTATGCAGTGACGGAAACACGTGCACCCTGCGCTGACTTCACCGCGCAGCGCAGGCCTTTTTTCGGCGACACCCATGTCCACACCGCCTGGTCGTTCGACGCCAGTTCCCAGGATACGCGCAACAAGCCGCCGCAGGCATACGAATTTGCGAAGGGCGCCAGGATGGGAATCCAGCCCTACGATGACCAGGACCAGGCGCAGCGCAGCGTCGGGATCGACCGCCCCCTGGATTTCACCGCGGTGACGGATCACTCCGAGTTTTTCGGGGAGATGCGCATGTGCATGACACCGGGGATGAAGGGCTACTGGCACCCCGTGTGCATCGCCCATCGCTGGTTCCCGGGCTTGTCCTTCGCCACGTTTGGCGCCTATGGCATGGCGGGCAAGAAACGCTGGGGCTTCTGCGGCGAGGGCAACAGCGACTGTTTCGCCGCCGCGAACAGCACCTGGCGCGATATCCAGCAGGCGGCCGAGCAGGCCTATGACCGCAGCAGTGACTGCAGCTTCACCAGTTTCGTCGGTTACGAGTGGACGGCCAATGTCGGCGCGGGCCAGAACCTGCACCACAACGTCATCTTCCGCAACGAGCATGTACCGGATCGGGCCCTGAGCTGGATAGAGACTCCCTCGCAGGTGCAGTTGTGGGATTACCTGGAACAGGAGTGCGTGCGGGACAAACCCGGCTGCGACGCGGTGGCGATACCCCACAACTCCAACCTCAGCGCCGGCTTGATGTTCGAGACCGCCCGTATCACCACTGACTCCGTACCCACCGGCGCCGTAACCGCGCAGGAAGCCGCCCGGCGCGCCCGCTGGAACCCGCTGGCGGAGATCGTGCAGCACAAGGGTGCGTCCGAGTGCGACAGCCGCACCGCCACCTGGGCCGGCGACGAATTCTGCAATTTCGAACTGCTGGATTACGACAGCTTCGGCGGCAAGAGCAGCGGCACTCCGGGTGGCAGCTCGATGCAGGTAATTGCACTGTTTGTCGATCGCGACGAATTGCCGGTCACCAGGCTGCCGGAACAGAGCAACTTCCTGCGCTACGCGCTGAAAAAAGGCCTGCAGCAACAGGCCGAGCTGGGAGTGAACAGCTTCAAGTACGGGCTGATCGGCAGCACGGATACGCATATCGCCGCGCCGGGCCTGGTGATGGAAAGGAATTTCCCCGGCCACGGCGGGGCGGGCAAGGGCTCCGGAGACGGCACACCGGCGGCCTTCCCGGACGACCTGGAATACGGTCCCGGCGGGCTGGCGGTGCTCTACGCCGAGGAAAATACCCGGGACTCACTGTTCGCCGCGATGCAGCGCAGGGAGGCCTACGCCACCAGTGGCTCCCGCCCGGTGCTGCGCTTTTTCGGCGGCTGGGATTACCCCGATGACCTCTGCGGCGCCAGTGACCAGGTTGCGCGGGGCTACGCCGGCGGGGTGCCGATGGGTGGCGACCTGCCGCCGGCGCACGCGCCGGGGGTGAAACCACGCTTCCTGGTCTCGGCGGCTTACGATCCGGGCACCGGCGAATATCCGGGTGCGCAACTGCAACGCATCCAGCTGGTCAAAGGTTGGTATCGGGACGGTGAGCTGCAGGAGCAGGTAATGGACATTGCCGGTGGTGCCAACGACGCCGGGGTCGATCTCAATACCTGCGAACGCCACGGCGCCGGCCACCGGCAGTTATGTACCGTGTGGGAGGACCGCGATTTTGATCCGGCGGCCCAGGCCTTCTACTACACCCGGGTGCTGGAAAACCCCAGTTGCCGCTGGAACCAGTATCGCTGCGTCGCCGCGGGGGTGAGTTGTGACAATGCCGCCGGCATACCTGCCGGCATGGAAGCCTGCTGCGCCGCCGGGACGCCGAAAACTATCCAGGAGAGGGCCTGGAGTTCTCCCATCTGGTATACCCCGGGGCAATAAACCTGTCGCTACTCCGGGGAGGGATCCGGCAACGCACCCGGGGCGCAGGATTCAGGCAGGCGCCTATTTGCTGGTATCTGCTTTCGCAGTGGCTTCATCCAGGCCCTGTCGCAACTGCCGTGCCCAACGACCCAGGATTCGCCGCGCATCCGCCTCGTTGGTGACGGAGTTGGTCCACTGCAGGTAACTCCTGTCACCGGTGCGCGCGCGGTCGATAACCCTCACCAGGAGCTCCCCGGTGGTGCCGTCAAGCACCTCGAGAACCAGGGTCATCTGGCCCGCCTCGGTGGTATAGGTCTGGCTCCTGCCGGCTGAACGGGTATCCGGAGCTGCTATATCCAGGTTAATGATCGCCGGTCGCAGTACGAGCACCGGTTGCCCGTCGCTGAAATGTTCCACCAGTTTATAGGGCGGCGCCTGCTCGAGCGCTTCCCGGAAGTACTTGTCGCACTGCTCGCCGAGTTTATCCCTGATATTGTCCACGTCTTTCTGGGTTACCCGACTGCTCAGGTCCAGGCGGGTGTTGTTCTGGTCCCGCTGCCAGTTTTTCTTGAACGCCACGTCACAGTGCACAAGGCCGTAGGACTTGTAACCGGTAAGATCGGCATCGGGCCGTCTGTAAACCGCGCCGAAGCGGGATTCTGGCACCAGTACCAGGCCGTCGTAAGTCTCGTCTGGCGTAGACGTGAGCGTGCTGCAGGCCCCGAGCAGCAGGGTACCGGCCAGCAGTAACGACGCGTTGAGGGTTTGCTTGAATTTCATCGATGTGATCTCCACGAGGAATGCAGATAGAACCTGGCATATAACCGGGCTATGATACCACTGCCCAAGCCCGGGCGAAGCGCCTGCTTTTTCCGCCTAAAGTTGATGGTGATCAAGACCAGTACCCCTCA
>JAOUDU010000417.1 GCA_029859085.1 Gammaproteobacteria bacterium
GGGAGTCTACCCGTACAAGGAGCTGCGCGCGGTGGCCAGTTTGTGGCCGGAGGCCGTGCATTTGCTCACTCTCGAGGGCAGCGGTATCCGGCAACTGTCAGACCTGGATGGGCGGCGGGTCGCCGTCGGTGCGCGCGGCTCGGGCAGTCGGGTCAATGCCCTGTTGATCGGCCTGGTGACAGGGGGCAATGGCGACCTGTTGCCCGCTATCCGCGAGATCAGCCTGGCCCGCGGTATGGCCCAACTCGAAAGCGGCGAGGTGGATGCGCTTTTCCTGACCGAGGCAATACCCGCGCCGTCCGTACAGGCACTGGCGTCGCGCCGCAACGACCTTCGATTCATATCGATGCCCCCCGGGTTGTTTGCAAAACTGGCAGAGAAGCATTTTGCCTATTACCCGCTTACTGTTCCCGCCAGAACCTACCCGGGCCAGTCCGAGCCCTTCACCACCCTGGGCCTGTCAGCGGCCCTGGTCACCCATCGCCAGGTCGACGATAAAAAGGTAGAGCAGATGCTCGGGCTGCTGCTGTCCGGCGGCGACGAACTGGCGCGCAAATACTACAGGGCGGCCTTTATCGCCAGGGAAACCATGCAGCTGGGGCTGGAGGTTCCGCTGCACCCGGCAGCCCAGCGATTCTATGATCGCTACGACCGGCAGCGGGAAAATGACCTGAAGTAGTTTTGCCGCGCCCGCAATCCCGCAATGCGGCGTATTGCTACCCGATACCGGCTAGGCGTAGGTGCCGGCGGTGTAACCCGATGACCAGGCCCACTGGAAATTGAAGCCACCCAGCTGGCCGGTGACGTCCATGACTTCCCCCACGAAAAACAGCCCCGGGTGATGCCGGGTCTCCATGGTTTTGGAGCTGATGCCGTCGGTGTCCACACCCCCCAGGGTCACCTCGGCGGTACGGTAGCCCTCCGTGGCGGAGGGCTTGAGTTGCCAGTCGTTCAGCTGTCTGCCGATCCCGGTGAGCAGCCTGTCGCTGAAATCGCCCAGCGATGCCTCCTCCATCCCTGGCCACCACAGCGCCTGCAACTCAGCCACCAGGGCCCTGGGCAGGTGCTGCTGGAGCAGGGGCGCTAGCCGGAGCCGGCCCTGCTGCGTTTTGCACTCAAGCAGCCACGCAGTCGCCTCCAGCCCCGGCAGCAGGTTGATACTGACCGCATTACCCGGGTGCCAGTAGCTGGAGACCTGGAGGATGGCCGGGCCGCTGATGCCGCGGTGGGTGAACAGGAGATTCCCGGTGAACGCTTGCCGGTTGCAGCTGGCCGTCACCTCCAGTGATACACCGGCCAGGCGCTCGCATAATTCCCGGGTGGAATCGCTGAACATGAAGGGTACCAGCCCGGCCTGGCGCGGGAGAAGTCCCAGGCCGAATTGCCGTGCGATGTCGTAGCCCTGGCCGCTGCCTCCCAGGGTTGGAATGGAGAGTGCCCCGGTGGCGACGACGACGGAGTTGCACTCGATGGCGCCGGGCTTGCCCGCCTGCGTGAGCTCTACCCGGTAGCGGGCCGATGATCCGTCCCGGGGTGTTGCGTTGTCGCTGTCCTGCACGCCGGGAACTGCGCCAACCGACCCGATCTCGCAGCGGGTCCTGATCTCCACCCCCCCTGACTCACACTCGCGCACCAGCATCGCCAGAATGTCGCGGGCGGAGTGCAGGCAGAATAACTGGGAGTGCTTGCGCTCCTCGTACTCGATACCGTGGCGCTCCACCATGGCGATGAAGTCCCACTGGGTATAGCGGCTCAGGGCGGATTTGCAGAAGTGGGGATTGCTGCAGATAAAGTTGTCCGGCTCGACCACCCGGTTGGTGAAGTTGCAGCGGCCCCCGCCGGACATCAGTATCTTCTTGCCGATTTTGTTGGCTTTTTCCAGAACCAGCACCCGTCGCCCGCGCTGGCCGGCGGTGAGCGCGCACATCAGCCCGGCCGCGCCGCCGCCCAGTACCACGACATCGAATTGTTGCGCCGGGTTCAGCATACCGGTGCGCGCAGTCAGGCCGGCGCCGAGCTGACCTCGCCCCCGACGTAGAACCAGCGACCGCCGCTGCGCTGGAACACGGATTTTTCGTGCATGACCTGCTCCTGGCCCTTGTCGTCGCGGTACCGGGCCCGGAATTCCACCAGGCCCTTGTCACCGTGCTGCTGTTTGGCCAGAACCTCCAGCCGCAGCCATTCGCAGCTGCGCTGCGACAGTTCACGCGCGGTCAAACCAGCCGCCGTGGCCGGGAACCAGGTGCGCAGCAGGTAGTCGCCGTGGCCGCCCAGCGCATAGGCGCTGTAACGCGAGCGCATCAGCTGTTCCGGCGTCCTGGCCTGCTGCGTGCCGCCCAGGAAGCGGGCGCAACAGTCTGCAAACGGTTTTTTGCTGCAGCAAATGCAATGATTGTCCATGCGAGTTTAATTCCTGTTTTCGACCCGGAACCGTGGGTGTCCCCGTCTCCTGGTGATTCCGGCAAAATAAGTAACCCCGGGCGCGGCCGCCTCTATATAATACCGGCCTCGCCATCCCCGCTGTAGAGCGTCAAGGATATGCCAGTGCTGCCCTGTATTGATATTGAACCAAAAGCCCCGGCCACCGCCACCGTGATCCTGTTGCACGGCCTGGGCGCCAGCGGCAACGATTTCGTGCCCATGGTGCCCGAATTGCAGTTACCCGCGACCATGCCGGTGCGCTTTATTTTCCCCAACGCCCCGTCGATTCCGGTCACGATCAATGGCGGCTACGTGATGCCCGCATGGTATGACATTAGTGAAATCAATATCGACAGGAAAATTGACGCCACCCAGCTGATCGCGTCCGCAGAGCAGGTCCGGTTGCTGATCGACAGGGAAATAGACCGGGGGATCCCCAGTCGGCGTATTGTCCTCGCCGGATTCTCCCAGGGCGGGGCTGTGGCCTACCAGGCTGCGCTCACCTACCTGCAGCCGCTGGCGGGCCTGCTGTGCATGTCGACCTATTTCGCCACCCGGGAAACGATTACACCCAACAGCGCCAACAGGAAGCTGCCGATACTTGTCTGTCACGGTACGGCGGATCCGATGGTGCCTGAGCGAATGGGGCGCGATGCCCGGCAGGCATTGGCGGCAATGGGCTACGCGGTGGAATACAAGACCTACCCGATGGACCACGCGGTGTGTGCGCAGGAGACTGCGGATATCTCGCGCTGGTTGCAGCGCCTGCTTGCCTGAGTGTGGCCTGCGTGGCGGTTCATGCCAGCCTGGTCAAGGCGGTTGCCAAACCGATGCGCCGTAAGCTGCTGCCAACGATGATGTTGCTGGCCGCGCTGCTGTCCGCACCGGCGCTGGCGGAAGACTGGGAGACGGTTTTCAAATCCGGCGAGCTGCTGGTGCAGCGCCGGCCCTACCCCGGTTCCGCGCTCGAGGAAATCCGCGGAGTCACCCGTGTGAAGGCCTCGCTGAATGCGCTGATGGCCCTGCTGAAAGACGCCGGGTTCAATCGCCAGTGGGTTTATCGCAGCGGCGGCGCGAAAATACTCGAAGAGAATGGGTACGCACAGGCCTATGTTTACGGTGTCGTGGACGCGCCCTGGCCGATGCAGGACAGGGATACCGTAGTGCGGTTTGACTATCGGCAGCAGCAGGACACGAAGGGCATCACCATCACCATCAGCAACTTCCCGGATTTCATCCCGGCAGACCCCCGGTTTGTG
>JAOUDU010000418.1 GCA_029859085.1 Gammaproteobacteria bacterium
GAGTAACGAGGAACTTATCCGGGAACGCTATCGTGGCATCCGTCCCGCGCCCGGCTATCCCGCCTGCCCTGACCATACCGAGAAAGCCACCCTGTTCAGGCTGCTGGACGCGCCCAACAGCTGTGGCGTTGAACTTTCGGAAAGCTACGCGATGAGCCCGGCCGCCGCGGTGAGTGGTTTTTACTACTCCCACCCGGAAGCCGATTACTTCGCCGTTGGCAAGATCGGCCGGGACCAGGTGGAGGACATCGCCCGGCGCAAGGGTGAAGAGTTGTCAACAATGGAGCGCTGGCTGCGTCCCATACTTGGTTATTGAAGGAGGAAGCAAGGATGACTGACAGCGGGGACAAGCCCACCGGGCCGGAAAGCCAGGGCGATCCGGAAGCGACAGGCAAGAAAGGGCTGAATCCCCTGCAGGTGATCAGCAGCGTACTGGCCGCCAGCCTCGGGGTTCAAAGCAGTAAAAACCGCGAACGGGATTTCAAACAGGGCCGCGCCGGGGTATTTATCGCAGCGGGCATAATTTTCACCCTGCTGTTTATCGGTACGGTTTTTACTGTCGTACAACTGGTCCTGAAAGGCGCGGGGCAGTGAATGCAAGGCCCCGCTCGCTACCAGCGGCGAGGCCCCGCCGTGTTCAGGTCGGCATGCCGGACAGCCAGATGCAAACGGTCAGCACGATCACCCCGATAATCGCAGTGACAGCCATTGCATCAGCAGCGCCGTCTGCCTCGCGTTCGGTATCGGTTTTGTCAGACATGTATTTCTCCGGGAGAAGGTATTTAGGCGGCGCCATTATAGCAGCAATACGGCATTTCCCAAGCGTTGACCGACAGGCGTGCGGGGACGCCGGCACGATGTGAAATGAGGTTCTAACCTTATAAAAATTCTTACTAATTACCGCCCTGCCTTTTCTGGTAATGTAGCGCCCCCCGGTGCACCGTGTTTGCCCCGGGACCATATAGCAGCAGGTAGCAGCAGGATCTTTTGATGTACGTTTACGACCAGTATGACCAGACCATAGTCGACCAGCGGGTAGACCAGTTCCGCGACCAGACCGCCCGCTACCTCGCGGGAAACCTGAGCGACGGGGAATTCCTGCCCCTGCGCTTGCAAAACGGCCTCTACCTGCAGCGGCTGGCACCGATGTTGAGAATCGCGGTTCCCTATGGCCTGCTCAACAGCACCCAGTTGCGCAAGATCGCCTTTATCACCCGCCAGTTCGACAAAGGCTACGCCCATGTGAGCACTCGCCAGAATATCCAGCTGAACTGGCCAAGGCTGGATGAAGTCCCGGATATCCTGGCGGAACTGGCCGGCGTCCAGATGCACGCTATCCAGACCAGCGGCAACTGCATCCGCAACACGACCACCGACCAGTATGCCGGCGTGGCCACCGACGAGCTCGAGGACCCCCGCCCCTACTGTGAGATCATCCGCCAGTGGTCCACCCTGCACCCGGAATTTGCGTTCCTGCCCCGCAAGTTCAAGATTGCGGTCTGCGGCAGTGCCCAGGACCGGGCGGCGATCCACGCCCACGATATCGGTGTCGAGCTGGTCGCCAATGCCAGCGGTGAGGTCGGCTGCAAAATCCTTGCCGGCGGCGGGCTGGGACGAACTCCCGTCATCGGTTCCGTCATCTGTGAATGGCTGGAGAAAAAGCACCTGCTGACCTACCTGGAATCCATCCTCAGGGTATACAACCAGAATGGCCGCAGGGACAACAAGTACAAGGCGCGCATCAAGATCCTGGTGAAAGCCATGGGTGTTGACGCCTTCCGTGAGGCCGTGGAGCAGGAGTGGGCACTGCTGAAGGATGGCCCCACCACCCTCAGTGACGAAGCCATCCGCCACGCCAAATCCTTTTTTACGGAACCTGCCTACCTCGCGCTGGACGCGGCAGCGGCCAATTCGGAACTGGCTGCCAGGTGTGCGGCGGACCCGATCTTCGGCAACTGGGTCAAACGCAACACCGTCGACCACAGGGTGGCGGGTTACCGGATCGTAAATCTCTCGCTCAAGGCCACCGGGTTTGCCCCCGGGGATATCACCGACGCGCAACTGGAGCTGGTCGCCGACCTGGCGGACCAGTATTCGTTCGGCGAGGTTCGCACTACCCACCAGCAGAACATGGTGCTGGCGGACGTGCAGAAGGGCCAGTTGTACCCGCTCTGGCAGCAGCTGCAAAAAGCCGGGCTGGCCACACCGAATCACGGTTATCTCACCGACATGATCTGCTGCCCGGGGGGAGACTACTGTTCACTCGCCAATGCCAAGTCGATACCGGTTGCCGAGGCCATCCAGTCCCGCTTCAACGACCTGGATTACCTCTACGACCTGGGCCCGATCGAACTGAACATCAGCGGCTGCATGAACGCCTGCGGCCACCACCACATCGGTCATATCGGCATACTGGGTGTCGACAAGAAAGGGGAAGAGTTCTACCAGGTCTGCCTGGGCGGTAGCCAGGCGAAGGATGCCTCCATCGGCAAGATACTGGGGCCCTCTTTCAGCCAGGATGACATGCCAGACGTGATCGACAAGTTACTTTCCACCTACCTGGAACTGCGGGAAGAAGAGGAAATTTTCCTCGACACCTACCGCCGGGTCGGAATTGAACCCTTCAAGGAGCGGGTCTATGCCAAGGCTGATTAAGGCGGGCCGGATCGTCGAGGACGACTGGCAGCAGCTTGATCCCGATGCCGCCACTGCGGGAATGCAGCAGATTCTCGGCCTGGACCAGTGGCTGCAGCTGGAGGACAAAACCGGCCGTGCCGTGCTCCTCGAACCGGGCCAGGCCCCTGCCCCGCTGTTTGACTACCTGGGACAGATCCCGCTGGTTGCGATCGATTTCCCTGTTTTCATGGATGGCCGCGGCTTCTCCTATGGCAGGGAACTGCGCGAGCGCGGATTCGCGGGGGAGCTGCGCGCCTGCGGGCATTTTATCCGCGACCAGATGACCTACCTGGCCCGCTGTGGCTTCGACGCTTTCCAGATGGCGGATGAGTCCCGGCTGGAGGACGCGCTGGCCGGGCTGGCCGACTTCAGTGAGCACTACCAGGCCGCTATCGACCAGCCACTGCCGCTGTTCCGGCGCCGGGGGTGACGCACCGGATGTTATTCCTATTGCGGGCGGGCATGATTACACTCCCCCGATACCTGTAACAGGAAATATTCCGGATGGATCTCGGCAGTGTAACCTTTTCCTTCTTCCTGATTTTTTCCGGCGCGGCGGTCTTCGCCTCCCTCGCGCTCTACACCCGCCAGCCACTGATCATCGCCTATATCGCCCTCGGCGCATGCATCGGCCCCTATGGCATGTCCCTCGTGCCCGACCTGAAGCTGTTGTCCGACATCGGCCATATCGGGATCATCTTCCTGCTCTTTTTGCTGGGGCTGGATATGCAGCCCCAGGCGCTGTGGTCGACCCTGCGCAAATCCATGGTGGTGGCGATCTTCAGCTCGGCGATTTTCCTGGCGCTGGGCTTCGGCGTAGCCCGCCTGTTCGGTTTTACCGCGACCGATGCACTGATTACCGGCGCCGCGATGATGTTTTCCTCGACCATTATCGGGATCAAGCTGCTGCCCACCACGGTATTGCACCACCGGCATATCGGCGAGCTGATGATTGGCCTGTTGCTCCTGCAGGACCTGCTGGCGATCATCGTGCTG
>JAOUDU010000419.1 GCA_029859085.1 Gammaproteobacteria bacterium
GGTGCGAACGTTGTGGGTAATGTCCTCCCCGGTGGTGCCATCGCCGCGGGTGGCGGCGCGCTCCAGCAGGCCCGCGCGGTACAGGAGACTGACGGCGATGCCGTCGAGCTTGGGCTCACAGGCAAATTCCAGCGGTTCCGGATCCCCAAGCCGTTCCTGCAGCCGGCGATTGAAATCCAGCATGTCCTGTTCGTTGAAAGCGTTGTCGAGGGACAGCATCGGCACTTCGTGGGTGACCTGCCGGAAGCGCTCCAGGGGCGCTCCGCCCACGCGCTGGGTCGGGGAGTCGGGTCGCTGCAGCTGGGGGTTTGCCGTCTCGAGCTCGACCAGGCGCCGCATGCAGCGATCGTACTCGATGTCGGGAACGGTGGGTTCGTCCAGCACATAGTACTGGTAATTCCAGCTGTCGAGTCGCTCCCGCAGGGAGTCGACTTCCTGCACTACCTCGGGCTTAGGCATGGTCTCGCTTCGTTATCAGCGCGTCCTGGCCAGGAGGCGTCGTTCCAGGTCACGAATCTGCTGGCGGCAGTGCTCCAGGGACTGCTTGCTCAACACACTGCGGGACTCGTCCAGTACATCGCCATCGAGGTTACGGGCCACCGCCTGGGCAGTTTCCAGCATATAGTTGAATGCCTTCATCATATCCTCGGGCCCGGGGAGGGTCAGGAAAAACACCAGGCCGGGAGTGTTGAAATCACCCATGTGGTCGATGTCGAAAACCCCGGGCTGCATCATATTGGCGACGCTGAACTGGATCGCCCCGCGCCCGGCTTCAAACTCGTGCCGGTGAAAGAAATTCATATCGCCAAAACGCAGGTCGCAGGCGAGCAGGATGTGCAGGATATCCTCCCCGCGGAAGCCCTCCCGGTCCCGCGCGACCACGTTGAGCATGAACACTTCGGGGTCCACGTCCCGGGGGAGTTTGCCCGCTTCCGCGGCGGGCCGCGGCGGCGGCGCGGCAGTTTCCCGGTCCGCGTCCGCATCGATGCTCTCCAGCCAGTCGAGGGTGGCCGGTTCCCGGTCGGCCCCGGTGCTGCCGATGCCGCTCACGAGCTTCCCGTCCCCGGGTACTTCACTTGCAGGCTCCGCCGCAGCGCGCGCTTTTACCTTGGGTTGCGCGGGAGTTCTGGCGGTCTCGGATTTGGCTGCCGCCGCAGCTTTTTCACGCTTGGCGGCATCCGATCGGTTGGTGGCGTTGATCAGGTCGCGGCGATCGACAACCCGGCCGCCGCCGTTGGGCAGTTCCTTGAGCCAGGCCAGGTCGTTTTCCCGGTCGGCCCCGGTGGCGGGCGCTTCCGCCAGTTTCACCTTTACTTTCGGGTAGCGCTCACGCCGAACCCTGCGCCACGCATCCAGCCCCACTGCCACGATCAGGATAACCCCGATCACAACCATCCAGTCACGTATTGTAAGATCCATTGCCCCTGCGCCGTACCCTATTCCAGTTAGTCCAGATTATCAGCTTGCGGCCAGCTCCGCGGCCTCTTCCACATCCACCGATACCAGGCGGGAAACACCGGGTTCGTGCATGGTGACGCCCATCAGCTGGTCGGCGAGTTCCATCGAGATTTTGTTGTGGGTAATATAAATAAATTGCACCTTCTCGGACATCTCTTTAACCATGCGCGCATAGCGACCCACATTGGCGTCGTCCAGGGGGGCGTCCACCTCGTCCAGCATACAGAATGGCGCGGGGTTCAGTGCGAAAATGGAGAATACCAGGGCAATCGCCGTCAGCGCCTTCTCTCCACCGGAGAGCAGGTGAATGGTGCTGTTTTTCTTCCCCGGCGGGCGCGCCATGATGGATATGCCGGTGTCGAGCAGGTCGTCGCCGGTCATTTCCAGGTAGGCGCTGCCGCCGCCGAATACCCGCGGGAAAAGGTCCTGCAGGCCGTTGTTGACCTTGTCAAAGGTGTCGCGGAAACGGTTGCGGGTTTCCTTGTCGATCTTGCGAATAGCCGACTGCAGCGTCTCCAGTGCCGTCTGCAGGTCCTCGTTCTGCAGGTCCAGGTAGTTTTTCCGCTCCGACTGCAGGTTGTACTCGTCGATCGCCGCCAGGTTGATGGGGCCGAGCCGGGCAATACGCGCGGCCACCCGCTCCAGTGAGCGCTGCCATTCGGACTCATCAGCCCCTTCCGGCATGCCCTCAAGCACCGCGGTAATATTGTGGCCGCCGGCTGTGAGCTGCTTGAAAATAGTCTCCCGCCGCACCTGCAGGGCCTGGTGGGCTATGCGGTGGCGCTCCAGTTCACCGCGTACGCTTTCAGCCCGGTGCTCGATGCTCGCCCGCTGCTGTTCCTTCTCCCGCAACAGGTAGTCCAGTTCCGCGACCTGCTGGCGGGCGGCGCCGAGTTCGCCCTCTGCCTGCAGCCGCAATTCCAGCTGGCTCTCGAGTTCCAGCTTGAGGCCGTCGATAGGCTCGTTGTTCTGTGCAAGGCCCTCGGCCAGGCTGTCGCGGCGGGAGCGGAGCTGGGCGACCTGGCTGTTGGTGCGGTCAATGGCCTCGCGCATCGCGACCAGCTGGGTCTGCAGCGACTGGTGTCGCATGGCCAGCTGGTGGGCGAGGTCCTTGTCGTGGCGCGCTTTCTGCCGCGCGGCGTCCAGGGTGGTGCGGGTCTGGTCGCGCACCGACAGCAGTTCTTCGCGCTGGTGGGCATCCGTTTCCATGCGCTCGATTGCCGCCGCGAGCAACTGCCTTGCCTCGCCTATCGCGCGCTGCTCGTTGCCGAACTGCTCCCGGGACTCGTCGATCTCAGCGTTGACGCGTTCACGGCGGGCGGTGATCTGCTCGATCTTCGCCCGGTGGGCGGACATCCGCGCGCTCAGCTCGGCGTGCTGGCGGGTACTGGCCTGCAGTTCACGCTGGACTGACTGGCGCTGTTCCTCCAGCTGGAGCAGGCTGTCCTGGCAGGACCGCAGTGCCTGTTCCAGTTCTTCCTCGAGTTGCTGCTGGCTGCGCACCGCCTCCAGCAGCGCCTCGAGCTCCTGCTGGCGCTTGATCACACCGCCCTGCTCCCCCGCCAGCCGCGCGACCCGCAGCCAGTTCGGGCCGAGCCAGATACCGTCCGGCGTAATAACCGACTCGTGGGCGGCAAGCCCTGGCCGCTGCGCGAGCGCCGCGGCCAGGTCGCCGGCGACGCGCACCCCAGCCAGCAGGGCGTCCGCGCGCCCGCCGGAACGCACTTTCGAGGCGAGGAATTCGGCTGCGACCGGCCGTTCCGCACCGGCCTCGAGCAGCGCCAGGCGACCCTGTTCGAGCTGGCCCAGGGTGGCGCCCAGGGGACCGATGGCATCGACGCAGACCGCCTGCAGGTAATCACCGAGCACGGCTTCGACCGCCAGCTGCCAGCCGTCATCGACCTGCAGCTGGTCGAGCAGGCGCGGGCTGTCGGCGAGCTGGCGCGCCGCCAGCCAGGCGCCCACGGCCTCGCTGCTGTCCTCCCTGGCGGCCTGTTGCAAGGCCTCAAGCGACGCCTGGCGCCCGCGCATCTGCTGCAGTGCGGACCGCGCCTGGTTGAGCTGGGTCGACAGCGAGTTGCTGCGCTCGCGGGTCGCCGCGAGCTGGTCCACCAGGGATTCCCCGCGGCCCTCGTGTTCCGCCATGACCAGCTCGAGTTCCGCCAGCTGCTCACCCAGCTCCGCTATCTCGCCGTCCTCGGGCCCGGGGGCG